>CAZBTT010000115.1:0-990 GCA_964494295.1 uncultured Acidobacteriota bacterium | reverse complement strand
GCGTTGCGGGCCGGCGGCAGGGACTGCGTCCCAGAGCCGCTGCAGGCGGCCGGGATCGAGGCGGCGGCCACGCGGCTCCTCGCGGCCACGCAGCGGGCCGTGGCCGGGCAGGTCTAC
This sequence comes from uncultured Acidobacteriota bacterium, assembly GCA_964494295.1. Taxonomy (GTDB): domain Bacteria; phylum Acidobacteriota; class Vicinamibacteria; order Fen-336; family JAGNNV01; genus JAGNNV01. Next base: position 873 of record CAZBTT010000115.1, on the reverse strand, counting down.
GCCTTCATCGGCGCCAAGGGCGGCGTCGGCAAGACCACCGTCGCCGCCAACGTCGCCACCGGGCTGGGCCGCGCGGGGCCGGACCGCACGCTCGATCAGACCTCGATCGGACGGCTCTTCACGGAGTTGCAGATCTCCCCCGTCGACGATCGCTCCGGGCACGGTGAGATCGACCCCGCGCTCGCTGGTCAGATTGCTGGCCCCGCTCCACAGCGTCTTCCGGATGGCGGCCGGACCGTGGGCCGCCCCTCGGACGTGAGAGGAGTTGATGTCGGTCGGCAGGCCGAGAAGGGCGACGCCTGCCGGTTCTGCGATGGCCGCCTACCTTCGACGCGTGGAGAAGCGGACGAGAACGCCTTCGACGAAGGTCGCCTCGATCTCGTCGTTGCCGTCTTCGAAGGTAGCAATGCGGCAGTCGAGGCCGCCGTCGTCACCGGGGCAGCTCTTCTCGGCGCGCGCTTTGCCGAGCGCGTCCTCCATCTCGCGGCGGGGCGTGCCTTTGCGCCAGTCCCGGTTCTGGGCGGCGCTTCGCGACGACGACGTGGTGCTCGAGGATGACGAGCGGCGCGTGGATCGACCGGAAAAATCCACCCAGGGGTCGAGGTAGCGCTCGAAGCCCTCGGGGGTGAGCGCATCGGGAGGAACATTCTTTTTGAAGCGGAGGTTGAATCGCGACCCGCTCTTGAGCGCCCGGTCCATATCGCGGTCTTTGGCGCGCAGGTTGTATTCCTCGACGTCGCGGCGCTCCCGGTCGTCCCGGCGGTCGCGATCGCGGCGCAGATCGTCGAGTTCGCGCTCGAGTCGCCGCTTCCGATCGCGGTCCGTATCGTTCTTGATCTCCTTTTCGAGGTCGCTCTCCCGAACCGTCCTCGG
>CAZBTT010000114.1:0-11380 GCA_964494295.1 uncultured Acidobacteriota bacterium | reverse complement strand
CGGTTTCCAAAGCCCGCGGAAAGGTATCCCCTGACCGGCCAGACCGATGGTGTCGTCGCCAGCAACGAGCGCTGCCGATCGAAGACGTTCGTGAGTTCCCGGGACTTTTCCGTCAACTCATTGAGACGCGTGCTCATTTCCTCGAAGCTCGCGACGCTTGGGGCTGAGCCTGACCGGTCGGCCACGGAGCCGCCGCCGGTGCCGCCCACCGCCGGGTCGGGCGGAGGGGCATCGACGCCCGCCATCACGCCCAGCTTGTTGACGATACCGCTCAGTTGGCCCATCTGGGCGCGCAAAGCCGCGGCATCACGTTCGATCTCGTGTGTCTTGGTGATCAGGTTCGCGGACTCTTCTTCAACCTTCCGCAGCCTCGAGACCTCGAAAAGCAGAGCGGAATAGTGAATCAGCGCGCCGACGAGGACGATGCCGGTGACCGCCGCCACACGGCCGGCGATCTTGGCGACATGGAGAGGGACCTGGTACTTGCGAAATTTCGCCCGAGCATTCGGGACGAAGATTACGGTGAAGAAATCGGGAGTTTTCATGGGCGTGTTTGAGTCGAGGCCGCCGACACCGATGGCTCGGAACCGATAAAAAGACCTTATCACGCGACTTTAAGCGAGGTCAACGCGGAGCGGGCGCGAAAGACGAGGGCCTCGAGGATGCAGGACCTTGACACCGCGGAGGTCCCCGCGAGATCGGCGATCGTGCGAGCCACTCGGGCGGTGCGGTGGACGGCTCGCAGCGACAGGCCCTGAAGCCGGGCTGCGTGCTCCAGCGTCTCGACCGCGAACGGATCGAGGCCCAGAAGTCGAATGTCCTTTCCGCCTGGGGCCTGACCCCGGCCCTCGGCGAAACGGATGGCAGCGCTGACACGGTCCTTCACTCGTCTCGAGGGCTCTCCTCCGTGAGCGTCTGCAGGGCCGATCCGGATCTCGGGCCGGGGGACATCGACGACGAGATCGATTCGGTCCAGCAGCGGGCCGGAGACGCGGCCCTGATAGCGGGCGATCGCTTCGGGCGTGCAGCGGCAGGGAAGGATGGCGTCCCCGCGGTACCCGCAGGGGCACGGATTCATCGCGGCGACGAGTTGAAACCGCGAAGGGAATTCGAAGGCCGCCCGGGCGCGCGACACAATCAACCTCCCCTCCTCGAGAGGCTGTCGCAGCCCCTCGAGCGTGCTGCGAGAGAACTCGGGAAGCTCGTCGAGGAAGAGAACGCCCCCGTGGGCGAGGCTGATCTCGCCGGGTCTCGGGATGGCCCCGCCCCCCACCAGCGCGGCCGACGAAGCCGTGTGATGAGGCGCGCGGAACGGACGGGAGCCCACGAGGGTGTTCGGACACAGGCCTGCGGCGGACTGGATCGCCGTCATCTCGAGAGCCTCCGTCTCGGAAGGGGCGGGGAGGATGCCCGGAAGGCGGCGTGCCAACATGGTCTTCCCGGACCCGGGCGGTCCAACCATCAGGAGGTTGTGACGCCCCGCGGCGGCGATTTCGAGGGCGCGGCGCGCGAGCGGCTGACCGGCAACGTCTTCGAGATCGAGCAGCGGCGGTGGCGCGACCTCCCGCTCATCCCCTTCTTCATCGTGTACGTTGGCCTCACGAGAAAGAGACTCCAGAAGGGTCGAAGCTCCCTTGACTTCAAGCGAGCTCACCAGCGACGCTTCACGGAGATTCCGGCGGGGGACCACAGCGCGCTTGAAGCCTTGCGACCGTGCCTCGATCAGAATGGGCAGCACTCCTTGAACCGCGCGGAGGCTCCCGTCAAGGGCGAGTTCGCCTAGGAACAGGCAGTCCGGGGCGAGAGGGAGGGGCTCGCCGGCCGAGGCCAGCAACGCTATCGCTATCGCGAGGTCGAAGGCGCTGCCGCTTTTCCGGAGATGCGCGGGCGCCAGATTGACGGTGATCCTTCGGTCCCACGAGAACGGAATCGCCGAGTTTCGCAGGGCGGCCTTGATCCGACTCTCGCTTTCGCGGACCGCGGAGTCGGGCAGGCCGACCATGAACAGCCCCGGAAAGCCCGGCGCCGAGTCCACCTCGACGCGGATGATCGACCCGCGGATCCCCGCTACAGTCCCGGTATGTGTACTCGCCAGCATATGCCTCTCCTGAGGGAAGACGGCCCGTGGGAGAGGACGGGCGACGCATGGAGGCGTCGTCGCGAGTATGGGCGAGGAGGGCGCGGGTTGGGGTCCGTTTGCGAAGATCGCGTTTGCGAACGGCCCCGCGGCGGCTACTCAGTCGTTGGAGGTTTCCGTCGGGATTCCAACCATCAGAACCTGGCCGATGGAGAGCTTGTTCGAATTCAGGTTGTTGAGGGCCCGGATCGCCGCCACCGTGGTGCTGTGTCGCGCGGCCACGTGAGAAAGGGTGTCGCCTTTCCGGATCCGGTAGGAGGTGTTCCCGATCGTCGAGGCGCGGGTGGCTGCGGCGGTCCGTCGTCCCGCGGAAGCGCTCGAGCGTGGGATGGCAAGTTCCGTCCCCGGACGAAGCTTCGATTTGAGGGTCAGGCCGTTGACGCGCGCGATTTCCGCGGCCGGGACCCCGAACGCCTTGGCGATCTGCGCGAAGGTCTCGCGTTTCCGGACCACGTGACGGGTGAAGTTCATCGAACGTTCGCTCGCCAGGCAGGTTGTGATCTGTTCGCCCACTCCGTGGGGGACCCGAAGATCGAACGCGAACGACGGCGTTACCGCCCGCCGGAGTTCGGGGTTGAGCGCCTTGATCGCCGCGGCCTCGGTGCTCCCGCAACGTGCGACGGTGGCGATGGGATAGGAGGCGGCGACGCGGATCGTCTCCGAGGCCATGGCTTCCTCCGGTGTGAGCTCGATCCCGTAGGAATCCGGCGACTTCGCGATCACGATCGCGGCGTGAATCAGGGGAACGTAGTTCTTGGTCTCGGCCCGGAACGACTTGGTTTTTGCGAGCGCCCAGAAGTCGTCGGTCCGGGCCTTCTTTATCGCGCGCTGAACCCGGCCCTCTCCGGCGTTGTAGCCCGCGAGGGCGAGGTTCCAGTCACCGAACATGGCGTAGAGGTTCTTGAGGTAGCGCGCGGCGGCCACCGTCGCCTTCTCCATGTTCGAGCGTTCGTCGACGAAGAAGTCCTGCTTCAGTCCGTACTGTTTGCCGGTTGAGGGGATGAACTGCCAGAGCCCCTTGGCCTTCGCGCGCGAAAGCGCCACGGGGTTGAAAGCGCTCTCGACGATCGGAACATAGGCGAGGTCCTGGGGAATCCCGGCCTCCGCGAGAATCTCGCGGATCCTCGGAAGGTGGGGGGCGCCGCGGGAAAGGGCTCGCGCGAACCAGTTCTTGAACCTTCCGCTGTAGAGGTTAATGGCGCCAACGACCTGGTCGTTCATCTCGATCGGGAGGTCGATCTCCTCGGATCCAAGAACCGCGGCGTTGCTTTGGCGCGCCTCCTCGGTGGGATGCAGCGTCTCGATCTTCTCGCCCATCTCGGCGAGGACGCTCGTGGACGCTCCCTCCACCGGTTCGGCGGGCTGGAGAGTCGGAGTCGGAGGGAGGAACCTCCGGGTTGAGCCGGCCGCGATCTCCGCGGCGTGGATTCGATCGACCATCCCGAGATAAGCCTTCCGGACCCGAGGGTCCTGGGAGTCCTTAAGTGCTGCGAAGACATCGAGGGCAGCGTCAAAAGAAACCTGCGCGTCGGCTTCACGCCCCTCGGTGAGGGCCGTATCTCCGGCTCGGAAATGCACCTCGGCCCGTTCGAGTTCGGCTTCCAGGTTCACCGGGGCCGCGGGGATGGCAGGGTCGAGGGCGGCTGAGAAGGGCGACACGGGGACCTGCGCCAAGGCGGGGGCGCCGCCCAAGAGGGCCAGCCCGAGAACCATGAGGGTCGCAGGAAAACCCTGACCCGTGGAGAAATTCGCCCTATTCATCGGGAGATAGTACCAAGCCGTTCCATCGCGTGTCTCAGGTCCGGTGCGGTACGAGGACATCGGACCCCTGGGCGGCATCCCGGGCGGCCGGCGTGATCAGCGCCTTCGGGCCCAGGAGAATCCTGCGCCCGTCGCGGAGCGCTCGCCGAACGTCGTCCTCGCAAACGAAGTCGACCGTCGGGCCCGGTTTTCTCTCCGGCCCCGGGGCGAGAGCCGCGGCTGAGGCAGGTCGCACCCGGGCCAGACGCTTGATGTTGATGAGGTGGAGCGGGGTGATGTTGTCCGACGTGATGTTCCCAGCCGCCGCGCCGCAGCCCAGCGAGAGGGAGGGCTCGAGCGCGGTCGTGTGCCCGGTCGCCCCCATGGAGGTTTGAGAGTTCGCGATAACCCGGGAAGCCGGCTGGGCGAGGGCGAAGCGGCGCAGCAGATCCTCGTCCGCAGCGTGGATTCCGACGGTGTGGCCGGTGCCGCCGAAGGCCAGGAGTTCCTGGCAGCGTCGGATTCCCTCGTCGGGCCCGGGCACCTCGTAGAGCGCCAGGACGGGGCAGAGCTTCTCGGCCGAGAGGGGATGTTCCCGTCCGACGCCCGAGACGTGGGCTCCGAGTGCCCGCGTGGCGGGATCGACCCTGAAGCCCGCGGCCTCGGCGAGAGCGGGGGCGGAGCGGCCGACCGCCTTTGCGTTGACGAGGCCGCGTTCCCCGATGACGAACCTCGCGATCTTCTCCGCTTCGTCGGCGGAAAGGACATGCACCTTTTCGGTGTCGAGGGCCTGCAAAACCTGGGTCTTGACCCGGGTGTCGTAAACGAGGGCTTGTTCGGACGAGCAGAGTGTGCCGTAGTCGAAGGTCTTGCCGGCGACCACATCGCGCACCGCGCGAAAAGGATCCGCCGAAGCGTGCAGGTACACAGGCACGTTCCCCGGACCCACACCGTACGCGGGCCGGCCGGACGCGTACGCCGCGCGGACCAGGCCAATGCCACCCGTGGCGAGGATCACCGCGGTATGGCGGCTCTTCATCAGGGACTCCGTGGCGGCAAGGGACACGGATTCAAGGCAGTGCAGCGCTCCGTCGGGCAAACCGGCCGCGCGTGCGGCGGTTTCGAGCACACGGAAGGACTCGATCACGCACTGTCGCGCCGAGGGGTGCGGGCTCAGGATGACCGGGCACCGCGCCTTCACGGCGATGAGGGCCTTGAAGATCGCGGTGGATGTCGGGTTCGTCGACGGGATGATTGCGGCGACCACTCCCATCGGCTCGCCAATTTCCGTGATGCCGGTTTCGGGGTTGTCCCGAAGGACGCCCACGGTTTTGATGCCGGCGATATGCGTGGCGACCCGGTCGGAAGCGAAGAGGTTCTTGGTGGTTTTGTCGGTCGCATTGCCGTAGCCGGTTTCACGGTTCGCGAGTTCGCCGAGGCGCGCCGCTTCGGGGATGGCCGCGCGCGACATCGCTCCCACGATCCGGTCGACATCGGCCTGGGTGAGCGTTCGCATCGCCGGCAAGGCGGCGTGCGCGCGCGCGGCTTTTTCCGCCGCCTCCGCGAGCGCCGCCTGGTCGTTTGCCGTGCCGGTCTCCGCCACGACGCTGAGTTGACCGCGTTCGCGGGCGAAGATCAACTCGAATTCTTCGATTAAGGTCCAGGCACCGATGAACGTTCCCCGCCTCTATCGCGATCTGGCCCCGTGGTGGCGGCTCTTTTCGAGCAAAGCCGACTACCGGATCGAGACGCGGCCTTTCCACCGCCTCCTGCTCACCCATGGCGACCGGCCGGCGAAAACGGTCCTGGAACTGGGCTCGGGAGGGGGCAACAACGCTTCGTATCTGAAACGATGGTTCACCATCACGCTCGTCGATCTCTCACCGGGAATGCTGAAGGAGAGCCGGAAGCTGAACCCGGAGTGCGAGCATGTGGAGGGCGATATGCGATCGCTCCGGCTTGGACGGGCCTTCGACCGCGTGTTCATTCACGACGCGATCATGCACATGACCAGCGAGAGGGATCTGGGCCGCGCGCTTCGGACCGCGTACGTCCACACCCGTCCCGGAGGCTCGGTCGTCGTGGCGCCGGACTGCACGCGTGAAACCTATTCTCCGATCACCCATCACGGAGGGAATGACGAGGGTCGGCGCGGCCTGCGGTACCTCGAGTGGAACTTCGACCCGGACCCGAATGACGCCACGTACGAAGTTCACTTCGTCTACATGCTCCGTGACGCCAGGGGCCGGGTGCGCGCCCATCAGGATGTGCATCGGTTCGGCCTTTTCCCCAAGGCGACATGGATGCGCCTGCTTCGCAAGGCCGGCTTCAAAGCCCGGTGTGTGGACGACCCGGTTCTTCGTCGTGACGTCTTCGTGGGCGTTCGTCCGCGCTGACCTTGTCGCGCGCGAAGTTATTCTGCGTTCATGGATAGCCGTCCCTACTGTGTCGTGGGCGCCGGTCCCGCGGGTCTCGCCGCCGCGCGCTGGCTGAAGGCCCTCGATGCGCCCTTCGAGGGCTTCGAGAGAAATCCGGGTATCGGGGGAATCTGGAACATCGGCTTCGCGGGCTCCCCGATGTACGAATCCGCGCACTTCATATCGTCGAAGACCCTCTCCGGGTTCCGGGACTTTCCGATGCCGGACTCGTACCCCGACTATCCGTCGCACCGGCAGATCCTTCACTACCTCGAGGGCTATGCCACGCGCTTCGATCTGCGACGTCACTTCGCATTCGGCGTATCGGTGGAGTCGGCGCGGCCAGATGGGGACGATGGCTGGATCGTTCGGCTGAGTGACGGAACCGAGCGAGCCTACCGGGGGCTCATCACCGCGGTCGGCTGCGAGTGGCGGCCGTTCGTCCCCGCCATCGCCGGATCATTCGATGGCGAGGTCATGCACTCACGGGACTACAAGCATCCCCGGCAGTTCGAGGGACGCCGGGTCCTCATCGTGGGAGCGGGAAACTCGGGCTGCGACATCGCCACAGACGCCTCTCGCTCGGCCGCGAAGGCGCTCCTGAGCATGCGCCGCGGGTATTACTTCGTGCCGAAACACATCTTTGGACGACCCGCGGACGTCTTTAGCGAGTCGGGCCCGCACCTGCCCTACGTGCTCGAGCGCCCGATTCTGCAGAACCTGCTCCGGCTGCTCAACGGGGACATCACCCGGTTCGGTCTGCCGAAACCCGACCACTCCATCCTCGAGTCGCATCCGGTGATGAACACCCAGATCCTCCACGCCCTGGGCCACGGGGATATCGAGGTGAGGCCCGACGTTCGTGAGTTTCGCGGGCGGGAGGTGGCCTTCGTGGACGGTCGCGTCGACGAGGTTGATCTGGTTCTGCTCGCGACGGGCTACATTCGCGGCGTGCCTTTTCTGGCTCCGGGGATGCTCGCGGACGACGATGTTTCGGAACTCTTCCTCAACGTGTTCCACAAGCGCCTGGAGAACCTTTTCGTCCTCGGCCACTTCACTGCTGACGGGGGCGCGTACCCGCTTATCGACAGACAGGCGGAAGTGGTCGCGCGCGTAGTGGACGCACGTCGAAGGGGGAGGTCGATTCCCGCATTCGAGGCCGCCCTGCGCGGGAAGGCCCCCGACTTTTCCGGAGGCGTTCGCTATCAGAACGTTCGGCGAATGTCGAACTACATCAAGACGCGGCCGTATCGCACGTATCTCGACGCCCTTCTCGCCCGGGTTCGGAACGGATAATCTGACCTCCCATGTCCTTTCCGACGCCGACCCGTTTTCGCCGCTTGTGGATGGTTATCGCGCTCGCCTGGTTGGCAGTGGCCTGCGGCGCTGCGCCTCCAGCTACCCCACCCCCCGCGCCACCGGCGACGCCGCCGAGTGCCATCCGCGCGGGCGACCCCGCCGAGAGCGCTGGGACGCCCGCGGGCGAACCCGAGCGCGCCGACCGGAATGCCGAACCGACGCCTCTCGTGCCTTTCGGCGTGCCGGAGTGCGACAACTTCATCAAGCGGTACGTGGCCTGTGTCGAACTGCGTGTCCCGGCTGACCAGCGAGCGCGGTTGATGGACGATCTCAATGAACACCGGACCAAATGGCTCGAACTCTCCAGGTTAGAGCAGGGCAAGCTGGCATTGGGATTGAGCTGCCGCAGCGTCGCCCAGCGCCTGAAAGGCGATCTGACCCTCGACTACGGCTGCGAGTTCTGAGCCCTGGAGACTACAGCCGGGGCTACGCCGCCTCGCGGATCGCTTCCGAGAGCTTGTTCGCGATCTCGGCGATGTGCGCCTTCTCGATGATGAGAGGGGGCGAGAGGGCGATGATGTCCCCGGTGGTCCGGAGGAGGAGCCCTTTTTTGAAGGCGCGAACGAAGACCTCGTAGGCGCGCGCTCCGACCTTGCCGGGAATCGAGGAAAGCTCGATACCGGCCACGAGACCGAGGTTGCGGACGTCGATCACGTTGGGAACGCCGCGGAGAGAGTGCATCGTCTCCTCCCAATCGGTCGCCATGTCATTCGCCCGCTCGAACAGCTTCTCTTCGCGATACACATCCATTGTGGCGATTCCCGCTGCCGCCGCGACCGGATGTCCTGAGTAGGTGTACCCATGGAAGAGTTCGATGGCGCCTTCCGGACCCGTCATGAAGGCGTCGTGAACTTTGTCGCTCGCGAAGACCGCGCCCATCGGGACGGTTCCGTTGGTCAGTCCTTTCGCCACCACCACGAGGTCTGGAGTGACGCCAAACTTGTCGAACGCGAAGGGCGCGCCGAGGCGGCCGAAGCCGGAGATGACCTCGTCGAAGATCAACAGGATTCCGTGTTTGTCGCAGATCTCGCGGAGGCGCTGGAGGTAGCCCTTCGGGGGCAGGAGAACTCCGGTGGATCCCGCCATGGGCTCGACGATGACCGCGGCGATGGTCGAAGCGTCGTGCAGGGCGACGAGTCGCTCGAGATCCTCGGCGAGTTCGACGCCGTGCTCCGGCTGGCCCTTGCTGAAGGCGTTGCGGGCGAGGTCGTGGGTGTGGCGGAGGTGATCGACGCCGGTCAACATCGAACCGAACGTCTTGCGGTTGTTCACCATCCCGCCCACGGAGATTCCCCCGAAGCCGACGCCGTGATAACCGCGCTCGCGGCCGATCAGACGCTGGCGGGCTCCTTCGCCTTTCACACGGTGGTAGGCGAGGGCGATCTTGAGGGCGGTGTCGACGCCCTCCGAGCCCGAGTTCACAAAGAAGATGTGGCGGTGCGAGGGCGGGAGGATCTCCGCGACTTTGTTGGCGAGCTCGAACGCCTTCGGGTGACCCATCTGGAACGGCGGCGCGTAGTCGAGTTCTCCGACCTGACGCCGCACCGCTTCGACGATTTTCGGCCGGCAGTGGCCCGCGTTGACGCACCAAAGGCCTGCGGTGCCATCGAGGATCTCCCGCCCGTCGTCAGAGGTGTAGTGCATGCCGAGGGCCTTGACCAGCATTCGTGGCGTCTGCTTGAACTGGCGGTTGGCCGTGAACGGCATCCAGAACGCGTCGAGATCGAGGGCGGTGGTCGTGGTCATGTTGGCCTCAAGATTAGCGGGAGGGTGGGTCGGTCGGTGCGGGGAACCTATTTGAAATGCGGCAGCAAAGCCTTGAATGCCGGGGTTCCAGACGCACCGAGCAGTTCGTAGATAGCCATTTCGGCGCAGGAGAGGACGGCCCCGGCGCTTTCGAGGCGTCGGTGACCGAGCGTCGCGTTCGAGGCGGTGCGCGAGCCGGTCGCGTCGGTGACCACATGAACCTGATAGCCGGCAGCCAGGGCGTCGAGGCCGGTCTGCAGCACACAGATATGAGTTTCGACACCGCAGAGCAGCAGCGAGGTTGCGCCCGTCGCTGCCACTTCCTGCTTGAAATCCGGCGAGCCGAAACAGCTGAAGGTCAGCTTGTCGAGGGGGACCCGCCCGGGCGCCAATTCGGCGATCAGGGCGTGCGTGGGCCCCAGACCTTTGAGGTATTGGGTGGTCATGACGACCGGCAACTCGAGGGCCGTTGCGGCGCGGAGGAGAAGCCGGACGTTGGCGACAACGCGCTCGTGCTCGTGGATCGCGGGAAGAAGGCGCTCCTGCATATCGACGACAACAAGGGCGGTGTTCGCACTACTGAGGCGAGGAATCATCGTGAGGTCTCCCAGGGCGTCGTCGAGGCCCACTCCTCGATCGGAGCCTGAAGTTCATCCAGCCGCCCCGTGAAGAAGTGATCCGCTCCTTCGATCACTTCGAGCCGCTTCGGCTCGGGAAGGCTCGAGACCAGCTTGCGAATCGCCGAACCGGGCCCGAATTCGTCCTCACTCCCCTGAACGAACAGCCGCGGCTGTCGTACTTCCGCGAGGTCGGCCGTCGAGTCGAGTCGTGTTATCGGAAAGCCGAGGATCAGCACCGCCTTCACCCGCTCGTCGCTCGCCGCCACCTTCGCGGTCATGGCCGATCCGAACGAGAAACCGCCAAGCAGCAGGGGGAGGGCGGGCTGCCGCCGTGCCATCTCTGACAGTGCCGCTCGGACATCGTCCTGTTCACCGATGCCCCGGTCGTGGATCCCGTCACTGCGCCCCACGCCGCGGAAGTTGAAGCGGAGTGCCGAGATGCCCTGATTCTGGAGCGCTTTCGCGGCGCGGAAGACGACCTTGAAATGCATCATGCCCCCGTGAAGGGGGTGGGCGTGGCAGATGACCGCGGCGGCTCGAGTGGCCACGCCTTCGGGCGGACGATTCAGGATCGCTTCGATCCGCCCCGCCGGCCCGTGAAAGTCGAAGGTTTCGGTTTCCTTGAAGCCGCTCATCGTCGTGGTGTTCGCGGGGCTTTCTGCGCCAGCGCACGACGCGGCGTCACTCGGCCTCCGGAACCACGAGCGCGCCGCCGGGGGCGCTCAATTCCAGCCCGCATTCGGGGCAGGTTCCGTCGAAGGGGTCGGGCAATCGGGTGTCGCAGGCTGGACAATTCGAGTACCGGCCGGCTCGTGGATCGAACGAGGGATCGGGGGAGTCGTCGGCATCGACGGCCGCGGTGTGAAGGGCGGCCTGCGCTTCAGCCAGTGAGTCCGGGCGAATCAGCAGGATGTAGCGCCCGTTCTGCACCAGGACGCGCGAGGGCAGCCGCAGATCCGCGAACGCCGCGACCGCGGGTTCGAGGTCGGCAAGCGAGTCGAAGGTCCGGACCGGTACCAGTGTCGACGCGGGGAGGGAGTCGAGTTCGGTGCGCCAGGCATCGTCCGCCACGGGTGGGGCGCCGGCTACAGCCGGACCTTTCGCGCCAAGGCCCTCCTTTTGAAGCACGAGCGCGCCGCCGCAATCGGAGCAGATCGTGATTTCCGGACGAAACTCGTCGTCGCAGACCGGGCAGTACCGAACCATTTGCATGAGGGGCGAGGTTACCAAACAAAAAAGGACCGCCCCGGAGTTCCTTTGCCATGCGGGCGGGCATGACCCTGGAACGCCGGGGCGGCGGACGTCAGAAAAGAGGACTCGTCCGTCGTCGGGCGCTTAAGCCGCGTTCCGAATGTAGAACT
>CAZBTT010000113.1:0-11405 GCA_964494295.1 uncultured Acidobacteriota bacterium | reverse complement strand
GGCCACAACCCCCAGATCGTATCGTGGCGCAAGGCTGTGCCCTGCCATGCGGGCAGCGCTCACGTTCGCCCTCGTTCAACGAGCTTGCTCGCGATGACGACGTGGGTTTCTCTCACCAGTCACGGACCTTGGTCCGTGAACCGAACCGCAATGAGGAGCGCTGAAGCGACGTCGCGTTAGATCAACGACCCGGTGTCCAGGGTGCTCCGGCCGCTTCGAGGTCGGCCTTCAGGCGCGCGAGGTCACCTTCGATCAGAGCCTTGAGGTCCCGTGTCAGTTCATCAAGAGCGCTGCCGGCGATCTCGATATCGCGACGCTGGGTGGCGGTGGGTGTCTGCCGCGTCTCCCAGTGTCCGCCCATCACCTCGCCCACGCGACCGCTAATGGAGGGCGCATCGGACTCGTTCAGATTCTGCCGCGCGGAGTCGCCGGAAAGGCGCAGTGAAAGCCCCGCGAGCGCCTTGGTCACCGAGTCCATCCGTGCGAACAGCTCGGCGTTCGCGCGAGGCGCTTGAAGCAGGGCCGCCCGCATGTGCCGGAGTTGCTCGCGCACGCCGCCGATCTTTTCCTCGGCGGCCGCGACCTGTCGCCGCAGTTCGGCCGTCTGTTGCTGGAATGCGGCGACCGCCGCGAAGTCGGTACCGCTCGGCGCCGTGGGCACGGGCTTCACTTCGAACGATTGCGGAGTCCCCATGCGCCGCACGCCATTCGCGGAGACCACCATCAGCTGCGCCGAGTAACGTCCCGGGGCGGCAAGCGGACCGATGGGGGATCCGACCCAGGGAGGCCTGAATGCCGGCGGATTCAGGTCGACCGGGTCAGGGCTCGGGCCGCGCAGGTCCCAGTTCACGCGATGCAGACCAGCCTTGGCCGGTCCCTCGATCCAGCGCACCTGGCGGCCGGAGGCATCGGAAATCGCCAACAGCACCTTGGGCCCGCTCTCGATCGCCTCATCGCGCAGCCGGTCGAATCCCGGGAACGGTGTATCCGCTCCTTTCTCGCGCAACGTCTTCTCGCTCGCCTGACGCGCTTCCTTCGCCGTGGTGGGCGCTTCCTTCAGGTAGTAGGTGAGAAGCGCGCCCACGGGCGGATTCGGTGTGGTGAAGTCGTCGGTTCCTTTCTCGGGCCGCCCGGGTGCCTGTCCCGGTTGATACGGCACGAACCACCACGCGTCGCGCACGGAGAACAGCGCACCCTCCGCGGCGAGCGTGCCCGCACCGATCTCGCGAAGCGGGCTGTAGTCGTCGAGCACATAGAAGCCGCGACCGAAGCTGGCGGCGACGAGGTCGTTGTCGCGGCGATGGAGCTTGATGTCGCGGAACGAAATGGTGGGGACGCCGCCGCTCAGCTTGAACCAGTTGACCCCGCGATTGGTGCTCACGTAGATCCCGAACTCGGTTCCGAGGAACAGCAGGTCGGCTCGCACATGATCCTGCTGAATCGCCCACACGATGGTTCCCTTCGGCAGGTCGCCGGAAATCGAACGCCACGTCCGCCCGAGATCGGTGCTTTCGTAGACATAGGGAGCGAAGTCGCCGTTCTTGTGGTTGTCGGCCACGATGTAGATGGTGCGGGCGTTATGGACCGAGGTCTCGACGTCGTTGATAAAGGCGGCCGCGGGCAGGCCCGCAGGTGCCGTGGCGCGCGTCCAGCTTTGACCGCCGTTCTCCGACACCTGGACCAAACCATCGTCGGTTCCCACCACCAGCACTCCCGCCTGAAGCGGCGATTCGCTGATGGCGGTGGTCGTCGCGTACTTGGACATCGCACCGTGATCGAACAGCGAATCAACGCTCCACGTCCGCCCGAGGAACTTCTGCTCATAGCGGTTCCGCCCAAGAGTGAGGTCGCCGCTGATCGCAGTCCACGCGCCGCCCCGGTCGTCGCTGCGCCAGATCCGTTGCGAGCCGTAATAGATGCGGTCGGGATTGTGAGGACTGACCAGCAGGGGAGAGTCCCAGTTCCATCGCTCGGCCGGATCGCCCGGTGCGGGCTGCGGACGGATGCCGAGCCCCTCGTCGTTCCGGCGGTCCTTGCGGATCAGGTTCCCCTCCTGCCACATCATGTAGAGGATGTCGGGATCGCGCGGGTCGAACGCCACGCCGTAGCCGTCGGCGCCAAGGGGCACGTACCAGTCCTGATTCCGCACGCCATCCCGGTTCGTGGTGCGTGACGGGCCATGCAGTGTTCCAAGATCCTGCGCGCCTCCGAGGATGTCGTAGAAGGGCACACGATTGTTGAGCGCCACCTTGTAGAACTGCGATACCGGCAGGTTCGGGAAGTGCCGGTAGGTTTTCCCATCGTCGAAGCTCTCGTAGACGCCGGAGTCGGTGCCGACGATCAGGTGGCGGCCATTGGCGGGGTTGAATACGAGAGCGTGGTTGTCGCTGTGTTTGTCGTGCCCGGTTTCGAGGTTTTGGAAAGTGGCGCCGCCGTCCCGCGTCACGTGAATGAAGACGTCCATCTGATAGACGAGGTCGGGGTTGGTGGGGGAGGCCTCGATCTCCTGATAGTAATGAGGGCCCGTGCCGCCGGAGATGTAGCTGTTGCGCTTCTCCCAGCTCTCGCCGCGGTCGCGCGAGCGATAGAAGCCCTTCTCTTCATTGTTCGCCTCGATGGTGGCGTACACCAGGCTCGGGTCGGCCGGCGTCACTGCCAGACCGATTTTCCCCATGTCGCCCTTGGGAAGACCGGTGGTCACCTGACGCCAGGTCCGCCCGTTGTCGGTGGATTTCCAGAAGCCCGACTTCGGCCCGCCCGACAGGAATCCCGCGACGTGACGCCGCCGCTGATAGGCCGCGGCATACACGACCTCAGGGTTTGAGGGATCGAACTCGAGGTCGGTGACGCCGGTGTTCTCGTCGATCTGAAGGACGGGCTTCCACGTGACGCCGCCGTCTTCGGTGCGATAAACGCCACGCTCTCCGCCCGCCGACCACAGCGGCCCCTCGGCCGCGACCAGCACCACGTTGCCGTCCTTGGGATGCACGAGGATCCGGCCGATGTGTTGAGAGGCGGCAAGTCCCATCCGCTGCCACGTCTTCCCGGCATCGCGACTTCGATAGACGCCATCACCCCAGCCCACGTGCCGCCCGCTGACGTTCTCGCCCGTGCCCACCCACACCACCTCGGGGTTGGTGGGATCGAGAGTGATCTCGCCGATCGAGTACGAAGGCTGCTCGTCGAAGAGAGGCGTCCAAGTGATCCCGGCATTGCCGGTCTTCCAGACGCCACCGGAGCCCGCGGCCACGTACCACGTGTTTCGATCGGTGGGATGCACCTCAATGTCGGCGA
Source organism: uncultured Acidobacteriota bacterium (assembly GCA_964494295.1). Taxonomy (GTDB): domain Bacteria; phylum Acidobacteriota; class Vicinamibacteria; order Fen-336; family JAGNNV01; genus JAGNNV01. The sequence continues at coordinate 8,111 of CAZBTT010000113.1, read as the reverse complement.
TGCGGCCGCTCATCAGTCCGGGCCCGAGGGACCTCAGCCCGAGCCCGGCCACCGCTTTCGCGATGGCGGCGTTGTCGGAGGTCTGGGCGCCGAGCAGGGCAGGAATCGCGGCCGAGGCGGCCAGGGCGAGCAGCAGGCGGGTTCTCATCTTGGTGGAATGTTACCCATCTCCAGAAGTTCGCGGCCCGCCCAAAGTTTCGGGTTGAGCGCGGATGAGGCGGGGAGCAGAATAGGATCGACATCATGGCCACGCTGACCTTCTGGGGAGTTCGCGGCTCCATCGCGGCCTGCGGCCCGGAGATGATCCGCCATGGGGGCAACACCTCCTGCGTGTCCATCGAGCATGAGGACTGCCTCGTCATCCTGGATGCCGGCACGGGAATCCGGAAGCTCGGGATGCGCCTGCTGAGCCAGGGACGCCCGGGTGGGATCGAAGCCAGCATCCTGCTTTCTCACGAACACTGGGACCACATCCAGGGCCTGCCCTTCTTCGCGCCGGCGTTTTCGACGGGACATCGGTTGGTCATCTACGGCGAGCCCAAGGACCGCGGCCTCGAGGAGCTCATCCGGAACCAGATGCAGGCGCCGTACTTCCCGATCGCCCTGGACGCTTTCGAAGCGTCGATCCGCTTTGTCGAGGTCGGTCCCGGCCAGGAGATCCAACTTGGCGAAGGGGTGCGGGCGACGACCCACCGCTTGAATCACCCCAATGGAGCCCTCGGCTATCTCCTCCATGTCGACGGAAAGCGGGTGGCCTACGTCACCGACCACGAGCACGAGCCGGGCCGCCTCTCGCCCGAGGTTCTGGAGATGGCCCGGGGCGCCGACATCCTCATCCACGACTCCCAGTACAACCGGGATCTGCTGCAGCGGGATCGGGCCGGGTGGGGTCACAGCGCGTGGGAGGACGTCGTCGATCTCGCCATCGAGGCCGGGGTCAAGACGCTCTTTCTGTTCCATCACGATCCCGACGCCGACGACGAGGAGCTCGACGATCGCCTGGCCCGGGCCTGCGAGCGATTCCCCGCGACCCGCATGGCGCGGGAGGGGCTCACCGTACGGTTCTAGGAGTCTGCGCGGCAGAAGCTGGGCGAACCCTTTCGCCCTGCCGTGGCTCTCACAGGATTGGAGAGAACTATGGCAATCATTCATGTCACCGAGAACAATTTCAAAGAAACGGTCCAAAAGGGCATAGTCCTGCTCGCGTTGCAGCCCAGCGCGATTCCGGCCGGGGCGCTCGATGAGTTCATCCTGAAGGCGCAGGCTCTCGACATGGACGCGGAGCGACGGCGCGTCGCCGTGCGGGAACAGGCAGTTTCGCAGGCGGCCGCGGAAGGAGGCCTCTGATGTGTCGGCGAGTGACGTGTTCAAAGTGTGGCCGCCCCACGTACAGCGGCTGCGGAGCGCATGTGGAGCAGGTCCTCGGCGACGTGAAGCCCGCGGACCGTTGCCGATGCCGCGAAACGAAGGACGCAAAGCCCGATGCCGGCGCGGCCGGCTCCGGGGCGGGGAACAAGCAGCGGTCGTGGCTTGGCCGCCTCCTTGGTGAATGACCGGGGAGCGCTGCTGCACGATCCGGTCGATGAGGGTGGCATGAAGAAGTCTCATCGGGCCGGGCTAAGTTCCACAAGATCAAGTCAAGGTCAACCGCCCCGATGACCGCGTCCGAGACCTACTGATCGCGGGGGTTCGTGGCCGCTCGCCCAGAGACCCGGCGACCGATTTCGATGGTCTTGAAGCCGTTCTCGCCCCAGCCGATCACGAACACGCTGAAGCCCTGCTTCATGCGCATCTCGATGTCCTCGGCGCGAGCGGGATAGCCGCAGGGGACGTTGAATTCCTTGCACGCCGCGAGGACCGATTGAATCGCGGCTTCCCAGGCCACGGTGTCGACCACGCGCTCGCCCTTGTCGTTGGTTGAACTGAAAACCCCACGCAGCGTCCCCGCGCCCGGGAACAAAACACCAATGCCCGGCACCGCGGCGATCTCGCGGACCTTCGCCAGACCCTCCTTGCTCTCCACGATGGTGAAGTTCACCAGTTCGCCCTTTGGATTGAGCGGCCACAGGTCGGCCTTCTCGCGATACTCCTTCTCGCTCATGCCCCAGAACGCAGGCGCCGTCCCAACGCTCTCCGCGCGTGTGCCGCCCTTGGACTTGAAGCGCATCGCGGCGAGGCCCGCCTTCACTTCATCGGCGCTCTGGACATCCACCAACACCACGCCGCTGACCCCGAGGTCGAGCTGGCGGCCGATGCGCTCTACGGCTTTCGCAGGATCGGGTGCGATCTCATTCATCTTCACCATGAGCGGATGAGTGAGACGCAGGACGGGCGTCTTCGCCAGCACACCGGCCTCGCTCATCGCCTTGGCGAACACCGCGAACTCCGGCAGCGCCTTTTCGAAGTCGCCCTCCATGCTTCCGTCGAAAATGTAGTCGGTGGCCTGGTTCGCGACCGCCTCCTTCGCAAGCTCCAGGGGCGTCTTCGGGGGCGCCGGCGTTGGGGTGGCCGCTCCTCCCGGAGTGAATCGACGATTGCTCGGCGCGTAGAGGCCGAAGACCGGCTTCTTCTGCTCCAGCAGGTCGACGATCGGATTGTGGTGTTTGCGGATCTCGGCGGGGGGCTGGGCCGGTGAGGGGGCCGCGGCTCCAAGAACGCTCAGACAGGCCAAGGCGGAAATGAATCGAGAGTCCATGGTTTCCTCGTGATGCCGCCCGAATGGAGGCCGAGCATAACGGGCCGGACGCGCCTCGAACTATTCAAAGTCATGAACTCCGGAACTTTGGCGGCACACCTCCCGTATCCCTGAGCAACCTGGAGAATTTTCGATGAGCTTCAAGAGCGACGTGGTACTGAGTTTGCGCCGATTGCGAAAGGACCTGGGCTTCACCGGCATCGCCGTAGCCATCCTGGCCCTCGGGATCGGCGTCAATACGGCGATCTTCTCTCTGGTGAACGTCATCCTGCTGAGGCCGATCGCCGGGGTTCCCGCCGACCGGATCGTGGGTCTCTTCCATAAAGATGAGACACGGCCCGACACGTATCGCGCCTTCTCCTACCCCGACTACCTGGACGTTCGCGCGGGCAACGAGAGCTTCGAGAGCATCATGGCCCACAACTTCGCGATGGTGGGCCTCACCGAAGGCGACGTGACGCGGCGTGTCTTCAGCGACGTGGTCTCTTCGAACTACTTCCAGACTCTCGGTGTGCGCCTGCACCGCGGACGGGCTTTTTCGGCGGACGAGGAAATCCCCGGCCGCGAGGCGCCGGTAGCGATCATCGGCTACGGCTTGTGGAAATCCATGGGCGAGAACGACGCGATCATCGGCTCCCAGATCCGGATCAACGCGCGGGACTTCACGGTCGTGGGCGTGACCCCGGACGGCTTCAGCGGCACCATGGCCCTGGCCGCGCCCGAAATCTGGCTGCCCATGAGCATGTACGACATCACGCTCAACGACTTCCAGAAGACCGACACCGCGGGAGGCCAGAAGCTCGCCGATCGAACCCACCGCAACCTGATCCTGGTCGGCCAGCTGAAACCCGGAGTAACCATCGAGAACGCCTCGGCCCAGGTGAAGCTCGTCGGCACCCGACTCGCCTCCGCCTTCCCGGCCGAGAACAAGGACCACGCGATCACCCTCGCTCCCCTCTCCCGCATGTCGGTGAGCACAAACCCGCAGTCGGATACGCCCATCGCCGCGGCCAACGCCATCCTGCTCGCGCTCGCGAGCGTGGTCCTGATAGTGGCCTGCTTCAATCTCGCCAACATGCTGCTTGCCCGCGGTGAAGCACGGCAGAAGGAAATCGCTCTTCGGCTTGCACTCGGCTCGGGGCGATGGCGCGTCGTGCAGCAGCTTCTCACCGAAGGATTCGTACTCGCCGTCCTGGGCGGTGCGTTTGGCCTGGGCCTCGCCTATGCGTTGACCCGGCTGCTCGTGTCTTCGTTCATCGCGGTGGCGCCCCTCGCCATCGTGTTCCCGATGACGCCCGACGTGCGCGTCCTGGGCGTCACTTTCCTCTTCTGTCTGTTCGCGACCGTGGTCTCGGGTCTCGGCCCCGCGATGAAACTCTCGCGCCTCGACGTGTTCCCCCAACTCAAGGAGCAGGCGGGTGACGGCGGCGCCCTTTCGAGCGCCCGAGGCCGCTTCTGGCTGCTCGCTCCGCGCAACGTCCTGGTCGTCCTGCAGATCGGCCTGAGTCTGGCACTGCTCGCGACCGGCGGCCTGTTTGTCCGCGGCTCACTCGCGGCGGCCGAATCGGATCCCGGCTTCCGCCTCGACTCCGGTCTCCTCTTCGAACTCGACCCGTCGCTCGCGGGTTATGACGCCGCTCGTTCTCAGCAGACCTACGGCGCGGTGCTCGATCGCGTGCGGAACTTCCCCGGCATCGAGAGCGCGAGTGTCGCCTCCACAGTTCCTTTCGGAGCCTTCTCCAGTTCGAGACGAGTGAGAAAGGCCGGCGAGCCGGAGAAGGACGGGGCCGGAGCGCCCATCGGCATCAACGCACAGCACGTTCTCATCGGGACCGACTATTTCAAGTCCCTCGGTCTCACCATGCTGCGCGGCCGCGAGTTCGACGCGAGCGAGGAAAACGGTGTGACCGGACTCAAACCCGTGATCATCAGCGAGCCGTTGGCGAAGCAGCTCTTCGGCAACGAGGATCCGATCGGCCGCGCGGTGCAGTTCGGGGTGGGCGGCGGCCCGGGCAAGGGTGTCGCCATCGCGCAGGACGGCACGAGCCAGATCACCGCGGACGCCCTTCAGGTCGTGGGCGTGGCTCCGGGACTTCGTCACAGTCTTTTCGACGCCGCCCCCGTTCCCTTCTTCTATGAGCCCGTCGGCGCGAACTTCCAGTCGGGCCTCAACCTGCATGTCCGGCTCAAGAGCGACAAACCCGCAGAGGCCTCGGCCATGCTTCAGAGGATCCGCGGCGAACTGCGCACCCTGGATCCGAATCTCCCCGTGGTCTCCGCCGCGACATTGCAGTCGTTCCGCGACGACAGCCTTCCCCTTTGGGCGGTGCGCAGCGGCGCGCGCATGTTCTCGCTCTTCGGCCTCGCCGCCCTGATCCTCGCCATCATCGGCATCTACGGACTCAAGTCTTACGTGGTCGCCCGCCGTACTCGTGAGATCGGGATTCGCATGGCGCTCGGCGCGACATCGCGGGGCGTCGTCGAGTTGATCCTGCGCGAGGGCGTGGCCCTGGCCACCGCCGGCCTCACTCTGGGTGTGGTGCTGGCCCTCGGTGCTGGACGTCTGGTGAGCTCGATGCTCTATCAGGTGAGCCCGTTCGATCCGCTGGTGCTGACCCTTGCCTTCGCGGTCCTCGCCGCCGCCGCCCTCGTTGCGACTTACGTCCCGGCCCGACGCGCCACGCTCGTCACCCCGGTCTCAGCACTCCGTCACGAGTGACGCGCGACGCTCGACGGCCGCTCGTCCTCGACCACGGCCGCCGAGAGCGAAAGAGCCGCATCCAGCAATGCGGGAGTCTCCTCGGCCTCGAGCGGTGATCGCACGGCGCGCACCAGCACCGCTCCCGAACCGATCTCCACGACCAGGCCGGCCATCGAGTGCGAGTCACGAAGTTCCCCGGCCCTCCGAAGCGCCGCAGCGGTCCGCGGGCCGATCCTCGTGTTCGCTTCCTCGAGCCCGTGGACGGATGAATTCACGCCCGACCTCCAGAACTCGACTCGACAGGACACGGGCGCCGCGTCCAGTTGAACCAGCGCGCCGGTGTTCCACTTGCGGGGCGTCGCGCAATACTCGAACACGCTGAAGTCGAATCCCCGCTCTCGACCTTCCACGACGTTCCGCAGCAACCCGGCCCAACTGACCTGCTCGAAGCGCGTGTACGGATCCCGGCCATCGCTTGGGACATACCCCAGGAACCGCCACTGCCGAGTCTCGGCAAGTTCGCGGAGTCGACGACGACGCCTCACGTCCCCCACAAGAGTCCGGGCCAGAGAGACGATGCCGAAACCCATCATCCCGAAGAAGATCACCTGTACGAGGGGTTCGAGCCGTGAGTCGAAGAAATAGTCCATGCCGCGGGCGACAGAGGCAGAATACCTTGGAGGCCCACGGGTACAATCCGCCGCATGCTTGAAATGCGTCGGCTCTCCGCGTCGTTCCTTCTCGCCGTTTTTCCGCTGTCGCCGAGCCTCGCGCTGGCGCAGAGCGTCTCGAAGACACCGGCGGGATACACCAGGGCTACCGCGGAGGCGAATGCGCGGTTCGAGAAGGTCCTTCTCGATACGCCCACACCCGAAAACGCGCGACGTTGGCTCTTCCAGCTGACCGAAGAGCCGCACGTCGCGGGCACGCCGGCGGAGAAGAAGGTCGCCGACTGGGTGGCCGGCAAGATGAAGGAGTTCGGCCTCGACGTCGAGATGGTCAAGTACGACGTGTTCCTCAACCATCCGAAACACGTATCGCTGAAGATGACCGAGCCGCGGGTGGAAGAACTGTCGTTGATGGAAGACAACGTCCCCCAGGACAAGGATTCCACATCGCGAGGCCAGTTCCCCGCGTTCCACGGGTACGGCGCCTCCGGCAAGGCCAGCGGGCAGATCATCTACGTGAACTATGGGTCGCCCGCCGATCATGAACGTCTGAAGTCGATGGGCCTCTCGGTGGAGGGCAAGGTCGCGCTCGTTCGTTATGGGGGCGCGTTCCGCGGCCTCAAAGTGAAAGAGGCGCAGGAGCGGGGTGCGGTCGGCGTGATCATCTTCTCCGACCCGGCCGACGACGGCTACATGCGCGGCGACATCTATCCCGATGGGCCCATGCGTCCCCCTTCGGCGATTCAGCGGGGTTCGGTTCAGTACCTCTCGCTCCAGCCGGGCGATCCGTCGACGCCGGGAGGCCTTCCTTCGACGGCCGGCGCGAAACGCATCACGCGGGATCAGATGAACAACGTTCCGAAGATCCCGTCTCTGCCCATTTCCTATCGCGAGGCCGAGAAGCTCCTGCGTCAGCTCGGGGGGCCGCGCGTGCCGAACGACTGGCAGGGCGGACTCCCCTTCGCGTATCACGTGGGGCCGGGCGGCGCCGCGGTAGAGATGGATGTGCAGATGGACGAGGGCTTGAAGCCGATCTACAACGTCATCGCCAAAATCCAGGGCGCGACCGATCAGGTGGTGGTGGTGGGAAATCACCGCGATGCCTGGACGCCGGGCGCGGTCGATCCCAACTCGGGCACCGCGGCCATGCTCGAAGCCGCGCGTGGGCTCGGCGCGGCGGTCAAGGCCGGCTGGAAACCGAAGCGCACGATCCTGCTCTGCTCGTGGGACGCCGAGGAGTATGGGCTCGTGGGATCGGCGGAATGGGTGGAGGAGAACGCTGCGATGCTGCGGAGCAACGCGGTCGCCTATCTCAACATCGACGTCGCGGTGACCGGCCCGAACTTCGGTTCCTCGGGGACCCCTTCGCTGCGCGATGCCGTGCGCGAGGCGGTGAGCGCCGTGCCGGAGCCGCGCAAGGGGGGAACAGTCGGCGAGGTGTGGGAGCAGCGATCGAAGGCGGCCTGGGCCGCGGCGGCGCCGGTGAATCTCGAGGGCAAGGACACGACGTATGAACTTCAGCTCGGCCGACTCGGCTCGGGCTCCGACTACACCGCGTTCATCGACCATCTTGGCGTCCCTTCCGTCGACGGCGGCTTCGGCGGCGACTACGGCGTCTATCACTCCGTGTACGACAACTTTTTCTGGATGCAGCGCTTCGGCGATCCCGAGTTCCTCTATCACCAGGCCGCGGCCCGATACCTCGGCCTGCTGACCATGCGCACCGCGACCGCCGATGTGGCCCCGCTGCGTTTCTCGAACTACGGCGCGGCGATGAAAGACGATCTCGATGAGATCCGCACCGACGTGGTGCGGCGCGCCCGCACCGCCGCGGGTTCGCCCTTCAGTCCCGACTTCTCCGCCCTCCTCAAAGCGGTGAGCGACCTCGACGCCGCGGGCCGCGCTGCCGATGCGGCCACCGAGGCGCTCCTCGGTTCGGGCAACGCCGCCTCCTTCGCGAAGATGAGCGACGCCCTCAATCAGGTCGAGCGCGCCTTCCTTAACAAGGATGGTCTCCCGGGACGTCCCTGGTTCAAACATCAGCTCA
>CAZBTT010000112.1:3027-11502 GCA_964494295.1 uncultured Acidobacteriota bacterium | reverse complement strand
CCCGTGATCGGCCATCCCGTCGGTGTTGAACCTGAAAACAGATCCGGTCACAAATACCCTCGATGCTGCGGCTGTGTCAATTTGGAGTCCGTTGGACCACCTATCCAGGGTCGTATTCTCCAGATAGAAAGCATCCGCGTCGGTGACGGCGATCCCGTTCCCCCCCCCGTTTCCCTTGAGGGTCAGGCCGCGCAGGACGACCCTTGCGCTTGGCGCGTTTACGGTAATCGGCTGACGGATGAAAGCAACGATTCCCGTGGGCGCGTTCACTTTCACGCCCTTGGTGATCGTGATCGGAGCGGCATCGTACTCACCTCCGGTCAGGAAAATGACCTCTCCATCAGTTGTGACCTGCAGCAGGGCTCCCGCGAGGGTCAAGCAGGGTGTGGTGATCACCGAACAGTCACCGGCGTTGTTGCCCGCCGTGGAGACGAACACGCGCGCAGGATGCAACGCCTCGTCGTCGGTGATCGTGCCGATACCTGTGCCATCGAGAATCGTCGGGCCACCTTCGGCGTTGGTCAGGACCACATTGAACGTCTCGGAACCCTCCGACTCTGTGTCGCCGAACACCGGGATCACGATCGTCTTGAGTGTTTCACCGATCGCGAACTCGACGGCGCCCTCCTGCCCGGCATAGTCGCCAACCGCAGTCACGAGGTCGATCGTCCAGGAATCGAGCGTCCCGAAATCGCCGCCGAGATCGTCCGCCACATACAAGCTCCAGCTGCCATTGGGATCCGTCCCGTTGAAGACCGACAGTAGCGAACCGTAGGGGCCCAAGGGCGCGGATCCAGGCATGGTCTCGGTCCCATAGTCGGAAGGCCGGTAGGTGCCGGCGGGAATTGCCGCGGAATTCGCCATCTTCGCGGAAGCGAGATCGCTGAACGTGTAGTTGCCCGCGGGGTCATTGGTGTCCCCCGCGTCCGACATGAGCATCACTTTCTGCCCGCCCGGGCCGACGAGGAGGATGTCCAAATCATCCGGAAAAGTGTGAACGAGGCCGGCGAGGGTCACCGTCACCGACTTGATGCGTCCCGTCAAACCCGCCACTGCGATCGTCGACGGGTAGGGAGTTCCCGCCCCGGAGTCGGGGATGGCCACACCGGGGCCTACCGCGGAGGTGGTGGTCGTGAACGTCGACAGGGCGGTTCCGCCACTCGTCGAATAACGGACACGAGTGACGCCCGCCGCCGCCGCGCTCAGGGAGACGTTGAAGGTCAGGTTGGTCGTCCCGCTGTTTCCCTCAGCAACGCTCGCGTCGTTGACGGAGATCGTCTGCGCAGAGGCGGTGGGCGCTCCCGCGACGACCGCGAGGAACAGGGCGGCGGCGAGGCTTCGGATGGTCGGCGGTTTCATCTTCTGGTGCTCCATTGCCTACTGTTTCGCGGCCGTGTGGATCGTGCCCTGGGTATCGACGGTGTTTCCGCGAACCACATTGTTGCCGAAGGTCTCGAATGTCCCGCCAGCGCGGAAGAATCCGCGATTGTTTCCCGTGATGGTCGAGTTCAAGACCATGGCCGTCCCTCCCCCTGAAGCGATAGCCGTATCGGTGGCGTTGGAGAAATCGCTCTGATCGACAATCATGTTCCCCGTGGGGCCGCCGGCGTTATTCAAGATCAGAGAGAAGCGATTCTGGCTGAAGAGGGATCGGACCACAGCCACTTTGCCCAGATCGAAGCTGAAGCCGACGTCGTTCCTCTCGAACCGGCTCCCTTCCACGCTGCCGATCGCCCCCGCGTTGACGACGACGATGCCGTAGCCCGTGTTGTTCCTGACGGTCGAGTCCTTGACAAACAACTCGCCCGCCACACCCATCGAAACCCCGGTAGCCCAGCCGTCGATTACGCAGTTCTCGATAAATACGGCGGAGGCCGCCACAACATTGACGCCGGTTCCCGAACCCGGGGTGAACGCCTTCAAGGTCAACCCGCGAAGGACCACAACGCTGCCCGGCGCGTTCACCGTGATCGCCAATCCGGAGAAGGCAACATTGCCGGAGGGTACGTTGATCTTCACGGACTTCGTGATCGTGGCGCCAGCGTAGCTGCCGGTATCCACCATGATGACTTCGCCGCCGGTGTCCACCTTGCTGATACCCCCGTTGAGGGTTCGGCATGCCGTGTCCGGCTGCAGGCAGTCGTTCCCGTCGTTGCCGTTAATCGACACGAAGACGCGGGCGATCTGGGCCTGGCTGGTGGCTGCGAAACCGGCGACGAGTGCTGAGGTGAGAAGCAGCTTCTTCATAGTTAGCTCCATGGGGGTCAGGATCGATCTCATTGACGGGTCACCGCAGTGATGGTGCCGGTGCTGTTGGATGTATTGCCCCGCAGGATGTTGTCCTTGAACGACTCCAGCGTGCCGCTGTCATGTTCCAGCCCGATACCGTTACCGGTAATCAGCGATTCAGAAGTACGGCCCGTGCCACCGCCGTAGACAAAAAAGCCGCCGTTTGCAGAACCCGCAATCGTCAATCGACTGGCATCAACCGTGCCCGGCCCGTTTACGCCCAGTCCCCAGCCTAGATGGCCGGCAAACAGGCTTCGGGTGACCGTGGCCTTGCCGTTTGAAGTCAGCCGGAAGCCGATACTGTTTCGCTCGAAGCGTGACTGGTCCACTGTTACCAAAGAGCCGGCCCCTTTGACTTCCATGCCGTGATTCGTATTGTTTCGCAATGTGGAGTCCTTGACATCCACGCGTACCGCTCCCGCTGCTGCTTGAACGTTGATCCCAATGTTCCAGCTATCGAGGACGCAGTTCTCGATGAGTACGCTTCCAGCCGCCTGGATATCGATGCCGCTACCGCTGCCGGTCGTGAACGCCTTGAGCGTGAGGCCGCGGATGACGACCGTGGCTGCGGGTGCGTTGACGACCACCGACGAGCCCGAGAACGCAATCGCTCCTGAGGGAACGTTGATCTTGACTCCTTTGGTGATATTGGCGCCCGCGAAGCTGCCCGTATCGATCACGATGACTTCACCGTTGGTGTCGACCTTGGCGATGCCGCCATTCAGGGTGCGGCAGGCCGCGGCTGGTTGGAGACAGTCGTTGCCGTCGTTCCCATTCACGGAGACGAAGACGCGAGACACCTGGGCCTGAGCCAGCACGGGCCACAGGCCCATGACAAGGCCGGCTGTGGTTATCAGTTTGATAGGTTTCATGATCTTTCCTTTCGCCTACTGGAGCACGACTGCGGTCAGTGCGCCGCTGACGTTGGTCGTGTTGCCACGGATCCCCGATGTCCCGAAAGACTCGACAGTGGAACCGGTGTTCGTGACGCCGGTGGTGTTTCCCGAGACCGAGGAGTTGGCGAGCCGAAGGATGCTTCCACCTTCGGCCAGAACGCCGACGCCATTCGCTGAGGCCTGGCAGCGGTCCACGGCGAGGACCGACCCGGCTGCGGAGGCGCCAAACCCCGCGTTGGTGTTGCCGGTCGCCGAGGATCGGGAAACCGATCCGACAGCGGTGGATGAGGTTATGAAACCGTTGAAGTTGTTCTCGAACTGGCTCCGGACCACGCTGAGGCTCCCGCCGGCGGCAAGCAACCCGAAGGAAGAGTTGTTCCGGAAGGTGGAGTCCGAGACGGACACCTTGCCCCCGGAGGTGCTCACGCCCGTCGCCCAGCCATCAACGACCATGTTCTCCAGAATCAGCGTGCCAAACGAAGTGGCGCTGATCCCCGTCCCGGTGCCTGGCGTAAAGGCCTTGATCGTAAAGCCGCGGAGCGCGACACGCGCGCCCGGCGCGTTGATCGTGATTGGCATCGCGGCAAAGGCCACGATGCCGGAAGGGGCGTTGATCCGAACCGCCTTGGTGACCGCCGCACCGGCATAGCTGCCGGTCGAAGCGATGATCACTTCGCCTTCGGTATCCACCTTGGTGATGGCGGCGTTGATGGTCCGGCAGGCCGCGGCGGGCGTGAGGCAGCTGTTGCCGTCGTTCCCCGTGACGCTCACAAAGGTCCTGTGAACCTGCGCCTCACTCAACCCGGCGCTCAGTACGAGCGCTCCCACCAGAAAAATTCTTCGCTTCTGATAAAGCATCGGCGACTCCTTGGTTATGGACGAGCGCTGCACTGACTGCGGATATGTCCCACGTGTGTCCAAGGATGGTAGCAAAGTTTTTTCCGGTCGGTGCGATCTTTCTCACATTCCCGGAAGACGTGTCGAAGAAACCCATCGGGCAAGGACCAGCAGCGCAAAGAGTTCGTAGGATCGATCGCGCGACCCCGTGCGGTGTTCCTTGACCCAGATCTCGATGCAGGTCGGATCGACGAGCGCCGAAAGCGACTCCCGCGTATCCAGAAGCCACCCGCCCGCCTCACCCCTCATCCACGACGCCACCGGATGATTGAACCCGCGCTTGCGCCCACGCGCGGGTTTGTCGAACCCCCTCCTGGCCAGCCAGCGGCGGACCGGTCTCTTCCCCTCACGGCCGCGAAGCTTGACCTCGGGCGGCCAGGAGAAAGCAAGTTCGACAAGACGATGGTCGAGAAATGGTACGCGGCCTTCGAGCCCGTGCGCCATGGCCATGCGATCGAGCCGGACCAGTTCGTCCTGGACCATGTAGGTCCCGACATCGAGAGCGGTCGCGGCATTCGAACCCGCGCGACGGGCTGCCGCATCAAGATGTGTCTTGAAGAACGAGGGGTCGGGCGGAGCAAGACCGAGCGAGCGAAGCGAGTCGTCATCCACGAGCGTCCGCCAGCGGCGATGGGCCTCAAGAGGCTCGAGGCCGGCGTAGCGGGCGAATCGGGAGAGCTTCATCCGCAGGCCGGGCCGGCCTCCGCTCGGGCGAGGCGGTCCGAGGAGAGAGTCAAGACCCCCGCCGACAAGACGCACGGCCTGGCCCGCGAATGAACGCGTCATCTCCGTCGCGGCATAGGTCTCGTAGCCCGCCCAGGTTTCATCGGCGCCGTCGCCGGTCAGCAGCACTTTCACGTGTTTCGAGGCCTCGCGTGCGATCAGCCATGTCCCGACGTTCGAACTGTCGGCCAGCGGCAGGTCGCTCGACGAGGCCACCGCATCGAGCGTCTCGCGGTCCAGGTCCGCGGGCACGCTCAAGACGACGACGGGCAGACCCAGCTTTCGCGCGAGACCCTCCGCCTCGGCGCTCTCGTCGAGACCCTGATCGCCGAAACGAACCGTGAAGGCGGTGAGCCGCGCCCCGGACTGCGCGGCCGCGATCGCAATCGCGGACGAATCGACGCCGCTGCTCAGGAGCACCCCGATCGGAACGTCGGAGAGTTGATGTTCACGAACCGAGCGGCGGAAAGCGGCATCGAACGCTTCATCCTGCTCGGCCTGGCTGGGCGCGCGTTGGGCCGAGTCAGGCAGCGAATAGTAGCTCCGGCGATGAAGTCCGCTCCGCGCAAGGGTCACGATTTCGCCGGGACCCACTTCGAAAACACCCTCAAGAAGAGTGTGGCTGGGAGGCGGATAACCCCACGAGAGATAGTCCGGCAGCATGTCCAGCCGGACCTGCGCCCTCGTGGCCCGTCCCACGGCCCGGGCCTCGGAGCCGAAAACGAAACCACCCTCGGGTCGCTTCGCGTAGAAGAGCGGCTTGATCCCGAAGCGGTCGCGGATCAGATGAAGCTCTTGCTCACGGCGGTCATAGAGGGCGATCGCGAACATCCCGCAGAATCCGCTCAAGGCGTCGAGGCCGGATGCGGAGAACGCTTCGAGCAGTGTCTCCGTGTCTGACGTTCCGCGCCAACCGCCGGGGAGACGCACGCGCAGATCCTGATGGTTGTAGATCTCGCCGTTGTACGCAAGAACGTACCGGGCATCATGGCTGGTCATGGGCTGGAAGCCCGTTTCGCTCACATCGAGAATCGCGAGGCGTCGATGGCCGAGGGCGAGGCCGTCTTCGTACACGACACCTTCCCCATCGGGTCCACGATGCCTGATATCGAGGAGGAGTTCCTTGAGAGCAGGCTCAAGACTCTCCCGGGGCGGCCTGCCCGCAGGATCGAAGATGCCGACTAAGCCGCACATGCTGGTTCGAGGAAATCGGCGAGGTCGCGCGGGGAGGGACACCACACGTCGCCGGATCGGGCGGTCACAAGGTCGAGGAATCCTTCGTGAAAGCCCGGATGGTCGGCAAGGATCGAGGGATGGGTGTCGAGGACCACGAGGCCCCCTTCCTCGATCGCCCGGTCAAGCACGCGGCCGGCATAGGCGAGGCCATCTGGAACACTCAACCGCCAGTCGCGAAACAACCAGGAGTCTTCGAGCGAGAGCGGCAGTTCGAGAAGCTCCGCGCCAAATCCTGGAGGATGGAAAGGCAAGCGGGTTCGCGTGGACGGATAACGCGGATGGCCCTGGGTGCGAGACAGGTCGAAGCGGAAGCCGCGCTTCACCAGGGCGCGGCCGAGGTTCTCCGTGATGCAGAACGCGGGGGCCCGATAGAAGCGCGGCTTCACATTCGCGAACTTCGCGAGAGCCTCGTCGAGATGACGTTCGATCGCCGCCATCGACCGACCGCCGAGTGCGTAGTCGTGGGTCAGACCGTGGAGGCCGATCTCGTGGCCGCGACGCCTCAGCCCTTCCGCCCAGGCCGCGTCGACCTTGTAGTCGACGCCGGTCAGCGGCAGGACAATCGAACGAAAGCCGCGGCTCTCCTCGGCGAGCAGGGCGGCGTCGAGTTCGCGAAGGCAGCGCGGTGTGTCGATGTCGTGGGTGAGAAGAACGGCCGCGCGTTTTCCTCCCCACGGGCGCGCGCCGGTTTGGAGCCGTGCCTCGACGGATTCGGGTTCGGTTCGGATCTTCGCTCCGTAGGCGGCCCTTCGGAATCGCTTGGCCCCCGTGGTCAGAAAGGCGCGGGCGGCCGGCGGCATCCGCTCATTCGCGACGTGACCGAGTGCTCGGACGAGCGTGGTGGCGCCGCTCATCAATGGAAAAGCCAGAGGGCCGGAGGCTCCTTCGTCGAGGGACGAAACGGCCAGGCCTTCGAGGGCCTTGGGCCAGGGCGTCACGACTCCGCGCCGAGCACGGCGGAGCGGAACAGGCTGATCCCGACGCGCGCCTGACTCAGGAAGTGTCGGGGTGAACGCAGTTCGGAGACACGGCGGGCGATGTAGGAAGGTCGGAAATAGAAACGGCGAATGGCCTGGTTGCGGAGCTGCTCGAGGCGCGCCGGAGACAGCGAGGAGTTCCCGATCGCGTGGGCCGCCTCTTTGCCGACCACCGCGCGGGTCGAATCCTGACCCTCGTAGTCGTCACGGTCGACGAGACCCTGGGACTCCCAGTCTTCGCGAAGTTTGGAGCCGAGCAGGGGGGTCATGATGTTGAAGGACGCGTAGTCGGGGTCGAGTTCGAGCACGAATTTGATGGTGGCGTCGATGCCCGCTTCATCGTCACCCTCGATACCAAGGATCAGTGTGGCGAGAGTGGAAACGCCCTCCTCGCGGCAGGCCCGGAAGACCTCGCGCAGACGGCCTGCGTCCATTTTCCTCTGATACTTCTTGAGCGCGTCGGTCTGCGCGCTCTCGACGCCGATCTGCAGGGTGTGGCATCCCGCGCGCTTCACGAGCTTGATGAGATCCCGGTCGAGAACATCGGCCCGGGAGAACGTGAACCAGTGAAGGTCGAGGCGGGCGTCGATCATCCGCTTGAGCAGGTCCTCGGTCTGGGCGCGGTTCGCCGCGAACGTCCAGTCCTTGAAACAGACCTCTTTAACGCCGAGAGACGCCACGTACTTGAGTTCCTCGAGCGTCTCCTCGGCCGGCCTCTGCCGGAAACCGAAACCCGGAGCCTCGCAGTACGTGCACTGGAACGGACATCCGTAGGAACTGAGAACGCTGGTGAAGCGATCCGACCACATCGCCGGATAGCGATAACGGGTAAGCGGCAGAAGTTCGTGGCGTGGCATCGGGATGCTCATCGTGCGCGCCTTGAGATCGGGCAGCGCGGGCAGACCGGGAAGAAGGAGGGACGGCAGCGGTCCGCTCGCTCCATCGAGATGATCCCGGAGCGAGGATGAAATCGGATCGATGAGAACGCCCTTGATCCACGGATTGCGCTCCAGCACTTCCCCGCGGCGCGCGTGGGGCACCGCGCCCATGACGAAGATCGGCACGCCCCTGGACTCGGCGACTTCCTTGAGGAAGGCCATGTCGCCCTTGTGGGACTGCGGGGCGATGAGGGCGAGGATCGCGTCGGGCGCGCGCGCGGTTAGCTCCGCGCGGACGGTGTCGGCCGAAAAGCCCATGGCGATCGCATCGATGATCTCGAGCGAAAAGCCGTCGTGGGGGGCGAAGAAACCGGACTGGAGAAGGAAGTCGTAGGGCGGATAGAGATAGTCGCCCTTGGAGACGTGCGGATCCATCACGTGACGGTTGTAAAGCCGTCCATCCGGGCTCGGAGGGTTGAGGAAGAGAATCTTCTGCTTCATGCGCGGGGCTTGCGGGCCACGGCCGCCCCACCGTGCGACACGACGAAGGGGAGGGGGCGGAACGCGAGTGTGAAGAGT
>CAZBTT010000112.1:0-3017 GCA_964494295.1 uncultured Acidobacteriota bacterium | reverse complement strand
AGGACACGGACAGGGGGGGAGGGTGGAACGGAAGGTAGAAAGGTAACTCCCGGCCGCGGTTGAGGGCGAGGCCTGGCGGGCCCGGGCTTGCGGACCGGCGGTGAGGAACCAAGCTCAGGGTCTCGACGTTGTCATGGATCACGAGCATGCTCAGCCCACCTGTTTCAGAACCAGAGGGGTGATTCTTTCAAAAACGGGCAGGGGAAGGCGGGTCAGGATCGTGCCGGCAACGCGGGCCAGAAGACCGTCCTGCTCGGGTCTTGAAACGGCGCGCGGCCACGCGAGGTAGGCGAGCGGTGTGGTGATACCACCAAGCCCTTCCTTGAAGCGGACCAGTCCGGCTTGTCCGGGAAGCGAGGTGCCAAGGTCCAGAACGGAGGCCCCGGCTTCCCTGGCGAAACGGAGCGCGCGAAAAAGCAGCACGTTGTTCGGTCGAGCGCGCAGAGATGCCTCGTCGCCGTGGCTCCCTCCATAAAGGTAGATGGCAGTCCGATTTCTCACAATCGTGACCGTGGTGGCGATAGGACGCCCATTGAGGCGCGCAACTTCGATGAGCGCTCGGCCGGCCTCGATCAGGGGAAGCAGCCCTTCGAAGAGGGAAAGCGGATAGGTAAGGCTCCCCTTGCGACGACGTGTTTCCGAAACCAGGTGAAACGAGAGCTGCACCTCGTCGATCGTTTTCGCGGTCGCCACCTCGAGTCCGGCGAAGCGCAGCCCCTGAACTGTCTGTTGGCGGGTGCTTTCCTTCATGGCGGAGAGCTGAGAAGCGTCGTCGCCGGTCAGTTTCACGCGGGTCTGGAGCAGCGGCGGCTGAAGCTCAAAGCCCTCCGCTCCCCGTGCTTCAGCGCGCAGTTCGACGCTCGCACATCGCAGGACCCGGGCGGCCAGTCGAAGCCCCCGAAGCAACTCTTCGACGCAACCGCCCTCTGCGCAAAGGGGCGGGACATCGTGGGAAAAGGGCAGCGAGACAAGACGTCTCGGTCCCACGAGAGGGTTCACGACGCACGCCGGAGCAACTCCTCTGACCTGCCCGTCCCGCGTTTGCACAACCACCACGCTGGGGTAGCCGAACGAACGCGAGAGCAGGTCCCACCAGAAGGGATCGTGGTAGGGCGAGGCCAGCGGGTGCGCTTCGCAGAACGCGCGTGTTTCGGGGTCGCTCCCCGCCCGAACGTCCAGGCCCTCGTCGAGCCGCCGGATCACGCGAGGGAGCCGCGTCTCGACCTGGAGTACTCGATGTCCATCCAGATCGCCGCCAGCAGCAGCATGGCGCCGGCGAGGGACGAGAGCATGAAGAGCAGCAGGGTTGGAAGCATCTCGAGACCCAGTGGCTGATCGAACGCCGACAGGCGTCTCACCAGGAGGACCATGCCGGACCAGAGGGCCACCGGCCAGGCGACGAAAGACACCGCGTATGCGATGCCGGCGGGATGAAAATCGCGAACGAGGTACTTGAAGATGATGCGGCTGAACGTGCAGCGGATCAAGAGCGCGCTCACCCGGGGAATATAGGAGGCGAGCCGGATCTTGCTGACTTCGTCCCCATACACGGGTCGAACGGCCACATCCACCACCGGCACGTTGTAGAGATTGAGCTGCATCAGCAGATGCGCGTTGTAGCCGTAGCCCTTGTGCGGATTCTCGAGGTCGAGATAGCGCAGCGCATCCTTGTGGATCGCGGTGTAGCCGCACTGGGGATCGACGAGGTGGAAGTAACCGGTGGCGAACTTGGTGAGAAGGGTGAGCGCTGCGTTTCCCAGAAAACGATGCTTGGGCATCACATTCCGCACGCCGGGGTAGAAGAGGCGGTTGCCCTTCACATAGAGAGCGTGGCCGTCGGCAATGGGTGAGATAACCGCGGGCAGGTCGGCGGGATCCATCTGATTGTCGCTCGCCATCACGACCCAGACGTCTATTTCGGAAAGCTCGGCTCCGCGACGGTATCCGCTCGCAAGAGCCTGGCCGAGGCCGCGGTTCACGCCGTGCCGGATCACTTCGATACGCGCGTCGCCCGTCGATTCCGCCAGAGTCGCGGTTTGATCACGGCTGCCGTCGTCGATCACCAGAATCCGATCCACCAGCGGCGGCATCCCCGCGAGGGTTCGGGTGATCAGGCGTTCTTCATTGAACGCGGGAACGAGGACGCCGACCTTGAGGTTCCGGAACAAGGAGGCCCCGCCTCAGGCGCGCGCGGGCGAAACCCGTGCCTCGTGTTCAGCCTTGAACCAGGCGAAGGTCTTGTCGAGGCCGCGGTCGAAGGGCGTCCAGTCCTTCATCCCGAGTTCGGCGATGCGCTGGTTCGCGACATCGAAAATCTTGATATCGCCCTGGGCCCAGGCCTCGAACCGCGGCTCAACTCCGGTGCGGCCGGCGAGCGCGGCGAGCTGGTCGAAGAGTTCCCGAATCGTGATCCGCAGACCGGAGGCGCAGTTGAAGACACGCCCCACGGCATCGGCTTGACTGGCGGCAAGGAGGTTCGCTCGCACGACATCGCCGACGTAGGTGAACGAACGCTGCTGGCTGCCGTCGCCGAAAATCGTCGGAGTGCTTCCTTCCAGAAGTCGCTTCGCAAAGATCGCGATGACGCCGCCGTAGTCGCCCGCTGACTGGCGGGGGCCGTAGACGTGGAAGTAGCGGAGAACGCTCGTCTCTATGCCGTGATCGCGGCCCCAGAGCAGCACGATCGACTCGCCGGCCAGCTTGTCGATGCCATAGAGCGAAACCGGTCGCAGTTGATGGTCCTCGTCCTGCGGGAAAGAAACGGCTTCGCCATAAACCGATCCGGTGGACGCATGGACGACACGACGAACCCCCGCTTTGCGCGAGCCTTCCATGATGTTGAGAGTGCCCGAGACGTTGGTCTGAACGTCGCGGGACGGGTCGACGACCGCGAGGCCTTTCTTGCAGGCGGCGTTGTGAAAGACCACATCCACGCCCCGCATGGCCGCTTCAATCGCGGCGGCATCGGCGACATCCGCCTGGACGAAGCGAAATCCCGTTCGGCCCTCAAGATGCTC
>CAZBTT010000111.1:0-11568 GCA_964494295.1 uncultured Acidobacteriota bacterium | reverse complement strand
CGAACCTGCTGATGGCGGCAGCCCGGCGCCTCGACGAGTGGCGCGTGCTCCAGAAGAAGGTTCCCTCGATGGAACTCGTGCCTGAGTTCGTGATTCCCGAAGGCCGCGAGGGCCAGATCAACCTCAACACGAGCGAGTGGTTGATCCTCTCCAAGATCGATGGCCGCCGCTCGATCAAGGCCATCGCCAACGCGTCCAGCCATTCGACGTTTGAAGCCTGCAAGATCCTCTACGGCCTGATCGCGACGAACCTGATCCGGCTCAAGGAGCCTCCGGCCGCTCCGGCTCCAAGGCCTCCGGCGCCGGCAGCCGCGCCATCGCTTTCCGCGTCGACCACGTCCGCGATGCCGGGAACCGGCACCGGCCCCACCGGACGTCCGCCAAACGCGGTCCTGCCTCGACAGGCGACCATTCCCCCCGGCGCCATGCCGGCAGCGAGTCTCGAACTCGTTCAGCGCCTGGTCCGCATCCGCGACACCGCCAACGCCTTGCTTGGCGCCGGCGGAGAAGCGGTGGTCCAGAAGCACGTCGTCGCCGCTCGCCTCGCCATCGAACGGGGCGCGGGGGTCGAGGTCATCGAGCAGGCGATCCAGCAGATCGCGTCCGCCGCCGCGATCCTCAAGGGACCGCAGGCCACCGACATCGTCCTCGAACGTCTTCGCGCCGCGCGTTAGTCAAGCCGCCGCGGCCGCGTCGATCTGCCGGACCAGTCGATCCAGGACGCGGTCCCACGAGAATTGGGTGAGGGCATAACGGCGGCCGTTGTTTCCTAGAGAGCGCCTCAGGCGCTCGTCAAGAACGAAAAGCCGAACGGACTCCGCGAACTCTTCCGGTGTCCCGTACGCCAGACCCGCGTTGCTCTTGTGGCAGTGGTCGACGAGAACGTCGGATCGCGAAGAGACGAGCACCGGCGTCCCGTGCGACAAGGCCTCGAGCAGCGTGATCGAAAGACTCTCGTAGGGGCTCGGACAGATGAGTGCGGCCGCCCCCGCCATGGCCGCATGCTTGTCGTCTTCCGAGACGAACCCCAGATGTCGAAGGCGGGGTATGGCCGGCAACTGCATCGCCAGTTTGCCGATCAGATACAGATCGGGACACCCCATGACCTCAGCCTGCGCGACTTCGTAGAAGCGAAGCATCTCGTCGCAGCCTTTTCCCGCGTCGATGCGGCCCGCGTAGAGAAGGTACGGCCGGTCGATTCCGCGGAGGATCCGGAACTCCTCGACATCGGGCGGAGTCGGAGGGTCGACGCCGATGCCGACCACCTCCTGAGAACATTTCGAGATGTCGAAACGGGAGGCGACGAGCTGCGCTTCGGGGGCCGAACAGAACGCATAGCTGCGGACACCTTCGAAGACGCTCTTGAACATCGCGAACCGGAGCGGCGGCTCATCGTGCGCGGTGGGGATGAAGACCGACCTCGCGCCCGCCGCCCGGATTCCTTCAACGGTCGGATAGTAAAGGTACGTGAAGAACAGGATCGCCTCGTACCGGGAGGCGTCCGCCCGCAGGGCCTCGATCAGCTCCGGCACGAGGGGTCCCTGGGCTTCGAGAAAGAGCCTCTCGTCTTCAGCGGTGGTGGTGCGGACATACATCGGCTCGGCCAGGACGTTGAAGGCTTTGAGGTCGCGCTCGCGGGTCGGGGCGAAGCGAAGGACGCGAACCCCGTGCTCGCTCGATTCTCCCGCCGGGTACTCCGATCGCCAGGTGACGTAGTCCCTAGCCGTGCTCGTGTAGACCGTGATGTCGAAGCCCCGACCGACGAGCCGTTCCGCATACGCCCGGGCCAGGGTTTCCGAGCCGCCCACCAGATCGGACCCGTACCGCTGGATGACGATCGCGATCTTGCGGCCCATCAGAGCGCTTCCACCAGGGTCCGCAGCCGAGCGAGCGTCTTATCGGTGGCGAAGTCCAAAATACGCTTGTCCTGACCTCGCAAGATGGCTTCGCGCGCCGGCCCAGGTTTCGAGAGCAGGGCCGCGGCTTCCGCTATCTCCGCGATGTCGGGGCCATCGAACTGGAGGCCCGCGTCGCCCAGGGTCTCGCTCACTGCGGTGCCCCGGCAGGCGATGATCGGGACGCGCTTCAGCATGGCTTCGACAAGGGGCACACCGAAACCTTCGTGTTCGGACATCGACACGAAAACATGCGACGCCTCGTAGTACGCGAGCAGTTCGTCGTGCGTGATCTCTCCGGTGAAGACGATGTCCCGGGGTTCAAGGCCAAGCTCCGAATAAAGCCGGGTCAACGCGTCGAGGTAGTGCGACTCCACGGTGATCCCGTGTCCGGTTTCGCGGCGCGGCAGCTTTCCCACCGCGAGCAGTCGCACGGCGCTCGAAATGTTCTTCTTGTAGTACGCGAGCACCCTCAGGAGATTGTCATGCCGTTTGTTCGGGGCGATCCGACCCACAAAGAGGATGTTGGTTCTCGCATCGGCGTACCGCTTTCGCAAAGCCGCGTTTCCCGGCCCCCGGTAGCGCTCGAAGTCGATGGCGATGGGAAGTACCGCGGTAGGGCCGAAGCCCCTGCGCTCGAGTTCCCCGCGATTGAACTCACTGTCGCCCAGACCCAGCGTGCTGACAGAGGCAAGTGCGTCGAGGCCTTTGAGGCCCTGGCTCAGGATCTTGTGGATCTCCTTATCCCAGGGGCCGAAAAAATGGGGGGGTGTGATGTTGTGATACAGCAGGACGCGGATCGAACCGAGCCGCGCGAACGCGTCGTTCATCGGCGATCCCATCGGATAGTGAAAGATCACGACGTCGCTCGAAGTCCCTTCGCGCCACTGGTCGAAGATCACCGCGGAGAGACCGGGATCGTGGTTGTAGGTGTAGATGTCCGAGACGTAACCCCAGGACCGCAAGGCGTCGCGCATGAGCAAGGTCGAGTCGCCGATGGCGTCTCCGCGATGGAGCGCCGGCACCCACTGGTCGACGCGCCGGGTCATGAGGCGCCTCGGGTCTGGAGTTCCTGCAGGAGCTCGTCGGTCCGAGCGGCGGCCTGGGCCCAGGAATAGTTCGAGGTCACGTACTGCTCACCCTGAGAGCCCAGGGTCGCCTGCAGCACCGGGTCGCCCCAAAGCCTGCGGAGCATGAGCCGGAACTCGGCGTAGTCGCGGTAGTAGAGGCCCCCGTTGCTGCGCCGGCACTGGCCCTCGAGAACCGCGCAGGCGGCATTTGCGAGCACGGGCCGACTAAGCGCCCAGGCCTCGAGAACGATCATCGACAGGCTCTCGTACCGGCTCGGCATGATCACCACGTCCGCACCCTCGATGAGCGACGACTTCTCCTCCTCGCTCACGTAACCCATGTGCCGGATCTTCGGATGCGCGGGAATATCGAGGACCGGGTGGCCAACCAGAAGCAGGGGTGGGCATTCCGGCCACTCGTCGAGCAGCCACAGGAAGTAGCGGAACAGCGTGTCCACTCCCTTGTTGCGGTCGATTCTGCCGGCGTAGAGCACGTAGGATGGCGGAGCATCGAGGCGCTTCCTTGGTCCCGGCCCGGAGCGCTGGACGTTGAGACCGCTGCCGATCACTCGAGACGGCGCGTTGATGGCTCCCGCGCTTCTCTCTATCAGTTGTTGTTCCTCGGGCGTGAGATACAGAAGACCGCGCACCTTTCGGAAGAGATCGGCGAACACGGAGAGGCGGACCGCAGGGTCGTCTTCCGCGGTCGGGACCAGAACCGCGCGGTCACCCGCGGCGAGCGCGCCGTTGATCCCCGTGAAGTAACGGTAGGAGTAGCAGAGGAAGAAGTCGACGTCGGTTCGCTTCCTTACCTCGTCAACCAGGTCCGGGCACACGGGACCGTTCTCGACAATCCAGCGTTCTTCGTCGTCGCGGCTGTGCACCTCGTTGAACACGTGGTCGGACACCGCCGCGAAACGCCCCAGGTCTCGCGTCCTTCGGACGGGAAAGCGCGTGACGCGGATCCGGTCCACCAACGACTCGCCCGCTTCGAGTTCGTTCTTCCAGGTCAGGTAGTCGCGCGCCGTCGTGGTGAGGACCTCCACCTCGTGGGTCTTGCGAAGTTCCTGGGCGAGACCACGCGCGTGCGCCTCGGATCCGCCGGCGATGCCGTCGCCATAGCGATGGATGACGAAACCGAGCTTCAAACGCGTCCCTTCAGATCGTCGACTTCCTTCCGGAGTTTTCTGACCTCCATCTCGAGCGCGGTGTTTCGTTCCACCGAGTCGATCAGGATGTGCCAGACCGCGAGATTGATCTGGCTCTGCCGGTTGAGGATGTGATCGGTGTAGAGCCGGACGAACGGTCGAGCCACAAATTTAGCGGCCCGGATCAGGCTTCCCTCGAAACCGGTGCGTTTCGTTCGAATCTCATAACCCGTGTCGGTGTTCCAGTCGTGGCTCTCGTGGAGCAGTCTTGCCGCCAGCGTCTCATCGATACGGGCCTTGCCGATGCTGGCCTTGAGACGTTTCTCGATCAGCCACTCGATGTCCTCGGCGGTGAGGTCGCCCGCGGCCCGCCGCCGCTCTATTTCGTCGCGAATCTCGTCGACGATCCGCACGATGTCCGTCGAGGACGCGCTCATGCGTTCTCCTCGACGGTTCGCAGGGCCTGATCGAGCAGCGCGCCAAAGTCCACGGAGCGGATCTTCTCAAGAGCTGCGCTCTGCGTCTTGAGCACGGCGTGACGGGTGGGCCCTGAAGGCACGACCATGCCGAGCAGCTCGGCTGTCTCCTCGGGCTTCTTCTCCTTGAGAAGGATGCCGCCCTGACCTAGGGTCTCCCTGACCGCGCCCGCATCGTAGGCGATCACGGGCAAGCCGAAGTACATGGCTTCGATGAGCGGCGCGCCGTAACCCTCGTGTTCGGAGAGGCAGAGGAAGGCATCAGAGAGGCGGTAGTAGGCGTTCAGCTCGGCCTGGCTGACCGCACCCGTGAACACCACCTCGTCTATCCTCAGGTGGCTCACGAGTTCGTCGAGACGACGGGTGTAGTTCTCGAGGCCCCGGCCCTCGCCCACGATGAAGAGGCGGCTCTCCGGCTCGACGTATCGCTGGTAGGCGCAGAAGGCCCGGATGACGTCGTCGATCTTCTTGTTGGGGGCGACGCGTCCCACGAAAATCAGATTCTTCCGATCATCCGCGAAGCGGGCCCTGACCACGGGGTCGGGGGCTTCGTCGAGAGTGGCGAAGTTCATGCCAAGCGGCAGAACCGCGGTTCGCGCGAAGCCCGCCCGATCGAGGTCGAGACGGTTGAACTCGCTGACCGCAAGGCCGAGGGTCGTGCGCGACGCGAAGGCCGAGAGATGCCGGGCCCCGTGGTAGCACAGGCCCACCAGATGGCCGTTGAAACCAACGAAGAATTCGTAGGGTGTGATGTTGTGATAACGGAGGATGAGCGGCTCGGTCCGCGCAAGGACAGCCTGGACCGCGGGATTTCCGATCGCGAAGTGCAGGATGGACACTGCGTCTCCAGAGGGCGGCCGCTTCGAATACTCGGAGACCGGCAGGCCAAGCGCGGCCATTTCGGGAGCCAGAGCGAACGCGTAGATCTCGCTCGCGTAGCCACGCTCGCGCAGGAGCCTCTGGAAGACGAGCGCCTCGTTGCACACCGCATCGCCCGGCGAAAGGGCGGCCACGATCTGGTGAACCTCGCGAATCTTCATGGGGTCTGCTTCGCCGATTCGATGGCGGTGGCGATGTGAGCTTCGAGCAGGGCGCCGAAGTCCAGGGCCTGGGCGGCCGCGACCGTGCGGGCCTGACTCGCGAGCACACGCGCGCGAACCGTGGCGTCGCTGAGCACCATGTCGACAGCCTCCGCCACCACCCTTGGGTCCTTGTCTTCGAGGAGAACGCCCCCGCCCGCCATGGTTTCACGCACCGCGGCCGCGTCGTAGGCCAGAACCGGCAGGCCGAAAAACATGGCCTCGAGGAGGGGCACGCAGAAGCCTTCGTGTTCGGAGAGGCACAAGAAGACCTGCGAACTGCGATAGGCCGCGATGAGGTCGCCCTGGGTGACCTGACCGGTGAACACCACGTTCCTGACCCGCAGGGAACGAACGAGTTCGAGCAGCCGGCGCAGATACCTCTCGTGGCCCACCGAGTCACCGACAAGTAGAAGTCGGCTTTCCGGGGCGTAGTGTCTTTGAAACGCCGCGAACGATGCGATCACGTCCTCGACCTTCTTGTTGGGCACGATCCGGCCGACGAAGAGAACCGTGGGGCCCTCAAAGCCCGAAAGACGTTCCATCATCACGGCGCTCGGCGGCTCGGCGTAGCGCTCCCAGTTCAAGACGATGGGCAGCACTCCCGTGGGCTTGAAGCCTGCGGCTTCGAGTTCCCTTCGATTGAACTCGCTGTCGCCGAGGCCAAGGACGGAGCGTGCGGCGAAGGCTTTGAGTTCCCGGCGACCGTGGTGGCAAAGCCGCGCCAGATGCGGATGGAATGGAAAGAAGAACTCGGGCGGCGTGATGTTGTGATACACGCAGATGAGGGGATCCTTGCGGTGGAACACCAGTGAGGAGGCGGCGCTGCCAATCGAGAAATGGAACATGCACAGCGTGTTTCCGAGCGCTGCCTGCTCATACTCGGAGAGCGGGTGAGCCAAGCCCGCCATCTTCGGGTGCACCTTCTCCGCGAAGATCTCGGACTCGAAGCCACGGGCGAGAAGGTGCTTGCGGATCGCGAGCGCCTCGTTGCCGATGGCGTCGCCGTAGGCGAGCGCCGCGAGGACCTGATGAATGGCGCGCGGTCTCACGCGGCCCTCGACGCCTGCCGGGCGGCGGCGATGAGCCGGAGGTATTTTTCGAGGATCACCGGCCAGGCGTAATGGGTCTCGAAATACGCGTGACCGGCCGCACCCATGCGGGTGCGAAGGGACGCATCCTTTTCGAGGAGGCTCAGAATCTCCGCGAACTCGTCGTAGTTCGCGTAGTAAAGGCCTCCCCCCGAACGCCGGCATTGGCCGCGCAGAACCGCGCAGTGGGCGTTCGCCACGACCGGACGCCGGGCGTAGAACGCCTCCAGTGTCACCATGGACAGGCTCTCGAGCCGTGACGGAATCGCGAGCGCCATGCAGGCGTCCAAGGCATCCCACTTCTCATGATCCTCAAGGAAACCGAGGGCGCGGATCGAATCGTCCTTCGGGAGTTCGAGCAGGGCGCGACCGATAAGGACCAGCTTGAGCTGCGACCCGGTTTCCGCGCGGTACCGAAGGAAATGATCGAAGAGTTCGGGACAGCCCTTGTTGAGATCGATGCGGCCCACGTAGAGCAGGAACGGACCCTCGATTCCGTGCCGCTTTCGGAACGCATCGCCATCCACCGCGGCGGGCAGGGCCGAGCCGACCCCCACGATTTCGCCGGGCAGCGAACGGCCCATCGCGGTCTCGAGCATGAGGCGCTCTTCCACACTGTTGAAGACGAACTGAGCGGTGGCGAGAAACGGCGGACGAAAGAGATCGAGGCGATAGAGGCCATCGTCCTCGGCGGTGGGGGCCAGGAGCGCGGGCGTCTTCGAGGGCACGAGGGTGCGGCAGGTGGTCCAATACCGGTAGGAGAAGTAGATGAGCGCGTCGTACCGCCCTTCGGCCGCGACTCGAACCACATGGTCGCGCAGGGCCGGTGAATATGGACCCTGGGCATCCATCCAGGCCTCTTCGTCTTCGCGCGAATGGCCGGGCTCGGCTATCCGCTCGGAGAGTTTCGCGAAGTGCAGAATCTCCCTCTGCCGCTCGACCGGGAAGCGCCTGACCCGAACGCCGTTTATGACCGTCTCGCCTTCGGGGTAGTGGTTTTTCCACTCGACGTAGTCGAGGGCGCAGGTGGTGAAGACCTCCACCTCGGCGTGGTCGCGCAGCAATTCGGCGATGAGCCGGCAGTGATACTCGGCGCCGCCGGCGATCTCCAGCCCGTATCTTTGGACCACGAAGCCGAGCTTCATTTCGCCGGTCATGATCGTTTCGCCCTGCGCCGCGAGAGGTCTGCTCCCAAGAGGCCGCTCAGGACGTGGGCTTCGGCTGATCCTTCAAAACGGCCAGGGATTCGAGAGCGCGTTCGCGCTTCTTGAGTTCCTCGAGATTCGCGTCGGTCTGCTGGAGCCGGGCCCGCAGCTCCTGAACTTCCAGATTCAGACGCGTGAGCTCGAGGGTGAGGTTGTGCAGCATCTGCACGGTGTAGAGGTTGAGATCGGACTGGCGCGAGAGGGCCGCGATCATGGGCGTCGGGTTCCAGAAGAGTTTCTGAATGGGCTTCAGGATGCCGCGAATGGTGCCGAGGAACCCTCCCACGCCGCCCCGGCTCGTCTTGTAGATGGTCTCCGGATTGAACGTGTAGTTCCAGACCTCGGACTTGGTCTTGAAGTCCTTCAGGAAATCGGGGTTGAACTGGCGGGCCTCGAGCACCGCTTCGAGCTTGCGCTCCGCGATCTCACGGACCTCCTCGTCGGTATAGAGGCCCCGCTTCTTCTCGGCGATGCGTTCGCGGATCTCCGACATGATCTTGCGCACATCGACGTCTTTGGATTCGATCTCGATACTCATCTTGGGACTCCGAGCGGTGTGGCGACACCTTGAGCGGTGTAGACGATCACGATCACCAAGGCCACCCATAAGGCCACGGTCGCGAGGAGCGGCCGGTCGGTGAGAAGCATGTCCGTGGGCGAATCGCCCCGATCCTTCTGGTGGACGAGGTAAAGATACCGAAAGATCCCGTACAGGACGAGAGGCAGTGTCCACGAGAGCTTGGCGGTGCCGAACTTCGCAACCGTCTCCGGAGACAGGGTGTAGAAGGCATAGGCGGTTACCACGGAAGCGGTCACCACCGAGGTCATCTGATCGATCAGGTAAGGGGAGTACTCCGCGAGAATGGCGCGGTGGGACGAGGCTCCCTCGCCGAGCGAGGTGATCTCGTGCCGCCGCTTCGCGAGGGCGAGGAACAGGGCGAGGAGCAAGGTCATGACCAGGAGCCATTCGGTGACAGGAACGTCGATGACGAAGCCGCCGGCCAGGGCCCGAAGGACGAAACCAAGGGCGAGGGTCAGGACGTCCAGGATCACCACGTGCTTCAAGCCGAAGGAGTAGCCCAGGTTCATCCCGAGATAGGCTGAGGCGCACAGGCCAAGCCTCACATCGAGCCAGAATGACAGCGAGAGGGCGGCCACCACGAGCGCCACCGCGCCAAGGGTCGCGTTTCGAATCGAGAGTTCGCCCGCGGCCAGGGGCCGGAGCTTCTTCTTCGGATGAAGGCGGTCCTGCTCGATGTCGGCGATGTCGTTCCACAGATAGACCGCACCGGCCAGACCGCAGAAAGCCAGGAAGGCCAGGAACGTGCGAAGGAACGGCTCCGGCTCGAAGAGATGCTTCGAGAAGAGCAGCGCCGCGAAGACGAGGAGGTTCTTCGTCCACTGGTGCGGGCGCAGCGCTCTGAGGAACGACATCATGGTCCGGAGCCTAAACAAAAACAACAAAACCCGCGGCGAACACCGCGGGTTCTGGCTTCAAGCATGGATTCCGGCCGCTTCGGGCCGAGGACCTCAAGCGAAGCTCTTGACGGCCTCATCCTCCGCGTCGAACGTCTCGAAGACGGTGAGGAGCTTGGTGATGGCGAGCAGATCCTGGATCTTCTTGGTGAGATTGAGGAGCTTCAGCTTGCCGCCCTTCTTGTTCACCGTGCTGTAGCAGCGCACGAGTTCGCCGAGGCCTGCCGAATCCACGTAAGGAACCTCGGCGAGGTTGAGCACGAGCTTGGTCTTGCCGGAATCGATGGCCTTGGTCACGGCGTCGCGCAACGCTTCGTCACCTTCACCAATCATGATTTTGCCCTGCAGGTCGATGATGGTCACGTCGCCAACGAGGCGCTCAACAATGTTCATGGTGAGTTTTTTCCTTTCGGGGGTTCGACTCAGGAGTGTAGCAAAACGGCGACGGTTCAGCCGCCCGGACAATCATCATTCAGGTCAGTTCCCGCGCGACCGAACCGCACCCCCGGTCGCGGAGTCTCGAAAAGGCTGTCGGGAAGAGTATAGCCCGAGCCTAAATCGCAGATCCTGCGAGAGTTCGGCGTTGCCCCCCTCCGTGGCGAGAGATTGGGCCCGCAGGGCAATGGCGTGTGCCTGCTCGAACGCTCCAACTTCGGCGAGGGCGGCGCCCAGAGTGTCGAGCGATTCCGGGTCGCGCCCATCCGTCAGGGCGACCGCGCGCTCGGCGAGGGATCGCGCACGGACTCCGTCGCGCACGGTGTCGTTTCCGCTCGTCGCGAGAATCCAGCCGAGCCGGTTGAGCAGGCGAACGTCGTCGGGAAGGCGCTTCAGCGCCGAATCGTAGGCGACCGCGGCCTCTTTCATCCTCCCGCGCATGGCGAAGTTCTCACCGAGATTGCGGTGCGCTTCGGCGAACTCCGGACGAAGGACCAGCGCTCTCTCGAGATGCGTCGCCCCCTCGTCGAGTTCACCCTGCGCGGAGAGTGCGACACCGAGGTTTGCTTCCGCCTCCGCGAACGAAAGGTTTCGCGCCACCGCAGCGCGAAGATGAACCTCGGCATCGGCGAAGCGGCCCTGGGCGAGCAACGAGGTCGCGTAGTTGTTCCTGGCCCGCGCGTTATCCGGACGCTTGGCGATCGTGTCGAGCCAGATCCGGTCGAAATCCCGGTAGTCCTCGTTCCGGTTGTGGGTCATCCAAGTGAAGAGGGCCACGACGGCCAGGAGGAGGACCTTGGCCACGGTCCGACCAAGGAGTTGAGAGCAGACGGTGACGACGAGCGCGATCACACCCGCGAGGGGCAGGTACATGCGGTGCTCGGCGGCGACTTCGGTCACGATGGGAAGCACACTGGAGGTCGGGGCGAGGATGAGGAAGAACCAGGCTCCCGTGAACGCGGCCGGGTGCTTCCGGATAACGCCCCTGACCGTGGCCACGAGGAGGCCAAGGACCAGCAGTCCCGGCAGCCCGACCTGGGTCCACGACGAGACTGCGGGCCAGTCGTAGTCGAGCACCAGCGGCCTTGGGTAGAGGGCGAGCCTCAGGTAGTGGATCAACACCTCGGCCTGGGTGAGCAGGTAGCGCCACCAGGGCCAGGCTTCGAACCCGAATCCGACCGAGCCGGTGCGGGCGCCGGACGCGACGAGGATTCCCAGGATGAGCCACGTCGAGGTCAGCGCAGCATAGAGAAGCGGTCTCTGTCGGCTACGGCCGGGCGCGAAGAGGGAGTCCCAGAGGATGACGATCAGAGGCGCGGTGACCATCACTTCTTTGGTCGCCATCCCGAGGCCGCACATGGCCACAGCCAGGCCGAACCAGAGGGGCCGAGCCGAAGGGCTGGCCGAATGGGCCCTGACGGCCGAATACAGCGTCGCGAGATAAAGGCAGCCCATCAAAGACTCGACCCGCTGCACCAGGTACGTAACCGCGCCAGTCTGGAGAGGATGGACCACGAAGAGCAGCGCCGAGCCAAGAGCGAGGCCGGGCGCGCGCTCGCAAACCGCGTCGCCTATGGCCTCTGTCTACAGCGTGCGTCTGACGATCCCGAAGAGCAGCAGACCGGCGATGAGGTGGATGGCGAGATTGGTGGTGTGGAATCCGCAAAGGGAAACACCGTGGATCGCCTGATCC
>CAZBTT010000110.1:0-11611 GCA_964494295.1 uncultured Acidobacteriota bacterium | reverse complement strand
CCCGGCGATTCATGTAGACGCTCTGCGCGCTGAAGTCGGGCTTGAACTCTCGCTTTGCCAGATTGATGGCGAGGGAGCCCCTTTCCGCTTCAATGCGGGCGGCACTGACTTCGGGACTGACCTCGGAGGCCCATTCGAACAACTGTTGGACTTCCCCCTGCACCGGCCGCAGCGTCAGCTGGGCCGAGGTTTCGAGAGGGGCATCCGGTGCGCGGGAGAGGAGCCGATTGATCTCTGCCCGCCGGATATAAATCTCGGCTTCTTGTTCCGCCTGGAATTGCTGGATGCGGGTCACTTCCACCTGGACGCGCAGAACGTCCTGCTGAGCCCCCAGGCCAACCGCGTACCGCGAGCGGGCGACGGCCTCGATCTGCTTCCAGTTCTCCTCCTGATCGCGAATGAGATCGAGGAGACTGCGATTGAGGAGCAGACCGTAGTAGGCGCGTTTCACCGCAGCCGCGATGCTCCGCTTCACGCGCTCCGCCTGTTGCCCGATCTGATCGGCCTCGCGAGACGCGATGTCGCCGCGCAACGCACGCTTTCCGGGATATGGCAGTTCCTGGCTCGCCATGACCGCGAGGTTGCTGTCCTCCATCGAACCGAGACTCGGCGACCACCCATCGTTGGTGTAGATCACCGAAACCATGGGGTTCGCGAGGGAGCGCGCCTGGATCGGCCGCTGCCGGGCGGCGAGCGTCGCCTGCCGGGCGGCCGCCACGTCGGGGTTTTGGGCCAGAGCCTCCTCGATCAGCGAGGCGAGGACCGGATCGTCCACCGGCCGCGGCCACGAGGCCTGCGCGCGCGCGGTCGGGGTGAGGATGAGTTGCGTGGCGAGCCCGAAGAAAAGGAAAAAATAAGGGGCAGACATGAGAGAACCTCCGCGATCGAGAGTAGAACCGGCGCTCGCGTGAGCCGCAGGCGGGGACGCCAGCGATTCGACGGGGCCGAGGATCAGGCGCGGGCGCTAGTGGCCCGCGCGACGGTCGATCAGATGCGGAGGATCGGCGATCTGCGAACTGACGAGTCGTGTCTCACAGGCACTGAGCCCGTGTGGGGCGGGCGCGCCGGTACGTCGCTTCGCACTAGCCACAAGGGCACAACGGTCGCGTGGCTGATCTGGGTCGTGGTCGTCTCGGGTTCGCTGATCCGGAGGATGGCCCGCATTCCGGGGCTTTCGGGGCAGCAGTCCGGGCGCGCCTGGGTCGAGAGATTGAAGACACTCGGGCCGCTCGGGAAATCGGCCTCGTTTGTTGGCGGGCAACAGCCATGCTCATCGACGGCGGCCGGCATGCAGAAACACAGGCCGACGATCTGGAAGGCGAAAACCAACGCGAGGCCTGCCCGGAGCGTCGCTCGATTTCGGAGGCGGGGAGAGGCAAGACCGAGCTTCATGGCAATGACGATCTTGCGGCATGGGGGCGCATATCGGAATGAGCCGTACGCGCCGTTGGCCTGATTCATTGGCATCAGCCGACCCGACCCCACCCCCGGGGTCATCACGGATGAAGAGGCGTCGTCGGCGTCGGGGCGGGCCGACGGCGGCTGGAGGTGTGCGAGTGTCGAATCTGCCAGCGCCCGTCCTCTCTCTTCAGCAGGATCAACGTCTCCAGGCCGGAGGCATCGATCTCCCGCTCCTTCATCTGGGCCTTGAGGCTGTATTCGGAAGTCACATAGGCGCTCTTGCGGTCGGCGCCGAGAGGGGTCACCACGACGTTGGTGTGCGCGAACACAACCTTCTGGAACTCCGCCATCTCGGGGCCGAGGTGATGGTCGCGGTAGTCCGCCCAACCGCGGTTGACCCCGCCGCCTTCAAAAATCGTGACGTCCGGGTGGTAATGGGTAGCGAGACGGTCCAGGCTCTTCGCGTTGAAGGCCTCGTCGTAGGAGGCCAGCAATTGCTTGATGTCCGCCACATCATCTGCCGCCAGCGACGGTGCAACGGCCCACATGGACAGGGCCAATAGCAGGGCGAGTCGGTTTCTCATGGTCGTTCTCCTGTGTGAGATGGGGTTGCGTTGGATCGTGGGCTAGTGTTTGTGGGGTGTGGCGGCGGGGGCGGCTGGCGCCGGGTCGGCGCCGCCGATCATCACCATGGACACCGACTTCTTTCCGTCCTTTTCGACCACCGAGAGCACTACGCGTGTTCCCACAGTGACGTCCTTGGCGGCGGCCATGGCCTTGCCCTTCATGAACATGGTTTGCTTTGTCAGGGGGTGGGTCTCCTTCTTGCCTTCCGTGTTGGTGACTTCAATTTGCTCACCGGAGATGGCGGCCACCGTTCCCATGACCTTGTGGGCGTGGCCTTCATGGGCGAAAGCAGCCGGAGCTGCGGTTCCGGCAATAAACAGGGCGAACGTGATGAGTTTTTTCATAAGGGAATCCTTTGTTTGTTTGTGGTTTGTTGAACGTTCTTTACGCTTTACGGCGCCATCAGTGGCTGGCGTGGTGGGGCGGCTTGACAACTCCGTCCTTGAGGAAGGCGTCTATGGCCTGTTCCTGTTCGAACTCGGCGCGGCTTTTCGGGTTCAGGGCCGCCATCTCCGAGAGTTCTTCGGGGGTGATCCTCGGAAAGTGACGAATCAGGTGGACGAGTTCCCAGCTTGCCTTCGTGGATTCCGGAGTCCCATTTCCCCAGGCCGGCATGCCGGTCAGGCGGATCCCGTTTTCGATGATGCCGAAGATTTCGCCATCCGAAAGACCCTGCGTGGCGGGAAGGGTCATGTCGGGAGACTTCGGGTACAGGTTGCGGCCGATCGACGTCTGGCCCCGGCCGTAGTTCCCGTGACACGAAGCGCAATGGTCCGCGAAATGCGCGCGGGCGCTGGCCAGGGCCTCGGGGGTCAGGGGGATCGGGTTGTGGGCGGCGCGAAGACCAGATGGTGTCGCCAGCCGCCTCAAGCCGCGCGCCAGAAACGCCTCGATCGCGGTGGGCTCGTCTTTGGCGCTCACGCCGCGGGAGACGATGAGCCAGGTCACACTCGTTGCAAGGAGCAGGGCGCCCCCGAGAGCGATCATCCAGAGTTTTTGTGGCCGCGTCATGCGCTCATTCTGGGGCGTGAACCTTAGAGCGGCGTTAGGGGAGGTCGCGCAACTAATCTGGCGCTAAGGCGAACCGCCTAAGCTCACGCAATGCGCTTGCTGGTTGTCGAAGATGACCACAGACTCGCCGCACTTCTGCGGCAGGGCCTGAAAGAGCAGGGTTACGCGATGGATCTTGCCGCCGGCGGTCCTCAGGGGCTGGAATTGAAGACGGGGTGAGGGGCATGGGAACTCTGCGTCTGCGCCTTGCCCTCTGGCACGCGTGTGTATTGTCGGTGATTCTCGCGGTGTTCGCGGGCTTGATTTACGGCGTGGTGAGAGACCAATTGATACGGCATCACGATTCCCACCTGATCGAGACCGCTCGTTCAGTGAGCCAGATTCTTTCGCAGGAGCCGGACTGCGAAACGCTCACGGACGACCAGCGCAAACAGCTGGATCGTTTGGGCCCGCTGGTCCTGGTTCACGAAGTGGGAGGCGAGCGCCGCACGTTCTTCAAGTCGTCGGACCGTCGGAACATGGGCGCCGCGATCGAGTCCAGGCGACAGGCTCCCCGGGGAGACGACCAGGGCTTCGAAACGCTGGGCCCAGAGGCCGCGTCTGTGCGCGTGTTTTCACAAGCCTACAAGGCCCGAAGCGGCAGACCGGGAATAATCCAGGTGGCCCAGGATCTGGGTGATGTTCCCCTGCCTCTCGCCAGCCTTCGCTGGGCCCTTCTGCTCATGTCGCCGATCGCCGTGGCGCTTGCAGGTCTGGGGGGCTACGGTCTGGCGAGAAACGCCCTCGCTCCTGTCGCGGAAGTAACCCGGCTCGCCCGGGAAATTGAGGCCGGCAGCTTGAATCGACGACTGCCGAGTCCCCGCACTCACGATGAGATCGGCGGACTGGTCACGACACTGAACCAGATGATCGCCCGCCTGGAGGCCGCCTTTGAGGCGATGCGCAGGTTCACGGCTGACGCCTCCCACGAACTCCGCGGACCCCTCACCACCATGCGAGGCGCGGTCGATGTGACTCTCTCTCAGCCTCGCCAGGCGGACGAGTATCGGCAGGCGCTTCTTTCGGTCGGACAGGATGTGGACCGACTGCAGGCGATCACCGCCGACTTGCTCGTCCTGGCACGCGCCGACGCCGGCCGTAGTCCGCTCGAAAATGCGCCAGTTCGTCTGGACGTCGTCGCGCGCGAGGTTGTGGAGACGTTGGGTGGTCCCGCAGAGGGCCGTCGGATCGCCCTCCACGTCGTGGCACCCGAGGCCGTGACGGTTTCTGGGGACGAGCGTTGGTTGCGCCAGCTTGTTGTCAACCTTGTTCACAACGCGTTGAAGTTTGTCGGAGACGAGGCAGCGCGCCCGGCCGCCGAGGTTGTGGTGAGGGTGAACTCAGAGCCCAGCGACGCCGTCCTTTCGGTATCTGACAACGGACCCGGCATCCCGGAGGACAAGATCCCGCACATTTTCGAAAGGTTTTATCGCGCCGATTCCGCGCGAACACGCGGCGACCACGGCGGGGCCGGACTGGGTCTTTCGATCGCGGCATGGATTGTGTCGGCGCACGGCGGGGAGATTCGAGTTCAGAACCGAGTTGAAGGCGGGTGCCTTTTCACCATTCGCCTTCGCCTGGCGGAATCGACGCACGGCCCGGAGCGCGCATGACGCTTCGGCCCGACGAGAACGAGTACGTGCCCGCGTTGCGATTCCGATGGCTGACGCCCTACTACGACAACATCGTTCGCTTCACTACCAGGGAGGCGACCTTCAAGCGAGCCCTCATCAGGCAGGCGCGGATCGAGCCCGGACATCGAGTGCTCGACCTGGCGTGTGGGACGGGAACACTGGCAATCTGGATCAAGCAGTGCGAGCCGCTTGCCGAAGTCATTGGTGTCGATGGCGACGCGTCGATTCTCTCGTTGGCCTCGCGGAAGGGGCATGAGGCAGGTGTCTCGCTCCGTTTCGATCACGCCATGTCGCACGATCTCCCTTATCCGCCGGGCCATTTCGACCGGGCGGTTTCGAGTTTGCTTTTCCACCATCTCTCAAGGACGGCGAAAGAGCGCACAGCATTGGAGCTGTTTAGAGTGCTCAAGCCGGGCGGCGAGCTGCACGTTGCCGATTGGGGACGCCCAGCGAATATGTTGATGCGCGGCTTGTTTCTCTCGATTCAATCGCTGGATGGCTTTGCGAACACGCAGGACAACGTCGAGGGGCGCCTGCTTGAGGTGATGCAGCCCGCCGGGTTTTGCGAAGTATCGGAACGGGAGACCTTCAGCACAGTTTTCGGAACGCTCGCCCTCTATCGTGCGCTCAAGCCAGCGCTCTCGACGCGGTCTGCCGGCCCTTGATGACATCTCCGCGCGCACTGTCGCAGAAAGGTTTGGTTCACGCTTGAAACTACTGGAACCGATGTCTCGTCCGTCGGCGGGAGCAAGGCAGAATTGGGGGATGAAGAAGCTTCATTCGCCCGGCCTCGCCCTTTCCGCGCTCTTCCTGAGCGTGGCCATCGCCTACGCCGCGGACCCCCCTGCGAAGATCCAGGCCCTCATCGCACCGGCCTCGGACAATTCCGCCTTCCCTCAGCTTGCTGAGGACGGGAAGGGCGGCGTCTACATGACGTGGCTCGAGACGCTGAAGGACGGCGCCGGCCACCGCCTCCGCCTCGCCCATAGAAAGGAGGGCGGCGCCTGGGGTGAGGCGTCGACAGTTCAGGAAGGCAAGACCTTCTGGCGGAACTGGGCCGACTTCCCGGGGCTCGGTGTCTTTCCCGATGGCTCGGTGATGGTTCATTGGCTCGCTCGAAGCGGCGAGGGGACTTACGACTACAACGTCAACGCACGCATCTCCCACGATGGCGGCAAGACCTGGGGCGAGTCCTTCCTCGTCAACACCGACGGGAAGAAAGCCGAACATGGCTTCGTCTCTTTCGCGACCACCGAAAAGGGTCTCGCGGTGGTTTGGCTCGATGGCCGCGAAACCAAGGGCATGAGCCACGACTCCGCGGACCATTCGGCGGGCGGCGGCGCCATGACCCTGCGCTTCGCCGAGTTCCTGAGCGATGGCACAAGGTTGCGCGAGTTGGTGCTCGATTCCAAAGTCTGCGACTGCTGCCAGACCGCGGTGGTCAACACGCCCAAAGGTTTGCTTGCCGCTTATCGCGACCGTTCGGACAACGAGTTTCGGGACATCTCTCTCGTTCGTCCCGCGGCTTCAAAGCCCGAGCCCAGGGACTTCTCAAAGGACGGCTGGAAGATCAACGCGTGCCCCGTGAACGGACCCGCCCTTGCTTCGCAAGGCGACGTCGTCTCGTCTGCCTGGTTCACCATGGGTGGCGGGAAGCCCCGGGTGAAAGCGGCGGTCTCGACCGATGGTGGCGACACGTTCTCGCCGCCGATCGAAGTAGATGCCACTTTCCCCACGGGACGTGTGGACCTCGCGGTCTTGCCCTCGGGAGCTTCGCTCCTGAGCTGGGTGGGTCGCGGCGAGAGCGGCGCCGAGATCAAGGCCGCCTTCCTCGGAACGGACGGCGCCCTCAAGCCCGTGTTCAAAGTGGCAGCCGGATCCATCGCCCGTGCGGCTGGCTTTCCAAGGCTCGAACTTTCCGGGGGCGAGGTTGTCTTCGCATGGACCGAAGTCGGGGCAACCCCTGAAGGCTCGACCGTCCCGCCTCCCTCGCAGGTGCGGACCGCCGTGATGCCTCTCAAATGAGAGGCCGCTATCGGTGGCGGTTCCTCCCCTTTTCTGGCGGTGCTATCAGGCGGTGAACAGGCGGCGCCCCCCCCTCGAGACACTCGACGAACCGCCGTTCACCCTTCTCGATCTTGGCGGACCACTCTTTTGCGTCTTTGCGGGCCGCCGCAAGAGTGAGGCCCTTCGCGCCGGGCGGCGCGTACTTCCCAAGGCGGTATCGAGTCGCGGATCCGGGCATGTTTCGTCGCCGGTACCACAGAATGGAGATCGAAGAGCGCTCCTTCTTGCGCATAGGGGCTTCAAAGAATCACGACCTTGCCGCCAGTCGTCGCCACTCGACCTCGAACAACTACCGCAACGCTCGCTCGAATGCCGCGAACTGCTTCAGGCTGCGGGGGTCTGACGACCATTAGACGCGCCTGTGCTCAGGCGTCTCCGTGAGAGCCATAAGCTGCCTGCGAACCCAAGTTGAAGGGTGCGTCCGCGCGCTCGATGCCAAGACTGCGATGCGCTGTTGCAAGTCGAGGGGTAGTCGAACGTTGAAAACTGACATGGCTGGATGACGAGATCGTTTCTTCATTGTTGGCCTCTCTTCTATTTAGTACGACACGTCCTGCACGTTTTCGACGAGGTCTCTCGAATCCGCCGGGCGAAAGGGCCTTAAAGACGTTCTTAGGAAGAAAGTCCAACTCTTCCCAATGACGGTCTTCCTTCCATGCCTTCTTTGCCAGGTATCTCAATCCACGAAAGTCCTGATCTGCCTCAGGCAAGGCAACGAAGCGATCATTACCGATGGGCGTATTTGCGATCCAAAGGTTCTCTGTCGCGATGTGCGTTTTGAGGGCATTCGCGATGGCGACTAGCGGCGGTGGCGCTTCAATGACCTTCCTTCGTTTGTCGTCGTAGATGACCAGTCTTGCCGTGGTTGGCATTGGTGCCAGAAAGCGAGGGCATCGGATAAAGCCATGAAGGTGAATGTGCAGTCGCAACCCCTTGTGTGGTCTATGGCATCCGAAGCACCTCTTCGTGGCAGGAAGCGCGATCACGCCGAAGGATTCACGAAGTGGGTGTCTCGCGGCGGTACTTGAACCACCAAAAAAGCTAGTGGTTGCCATTTCACAAGACCTAAGAATTCCTGATCTCGTTCTAGAAAGATCATCAAGAACTGGCTCGAGATCGAAGCGACCATCTAGGTTCATGTCGAATCCGAAGTAGCGGACTTCACGATCATTGGAGATGATGGCTCTATTCCATTCCTCCATGGCGTCTACGTACTCATGCTTCTGGATGACTTCTGTCGCGGTGCCCCTTTCATCAAGGGTTCGGTAGGTCCCTTCATTTTCTGGCATGTGTGTTTCCGTTCTCGATGCTGTTCTCTTGTCCTTGATCGCTCATCTTTCCTTCCTCGTCTCGTCTCTTCTCTTCTCTCGTCTCTTTTCCCATAACGCCATCGTTTCTCTAGTGTTGCTGGTGTTCACGTACAACATGGGGTGCTGGTGACACCTTTGACATTGGTACTGGTCGCCGGTGGGTCAGTCGTCTGATTCGGTTGGAACCCGTAGGCTCTCTCGAATATTCATCTCGTCTATCGACAAACTCGTAAGACGGCATCGCTCAAGTGATGTTGTTGGTCTTGCTCGACCGTCAGTGAAGCCCTCACGCCGCGAAGGGCGCAGTGCGGTCCTACCATCTCGTATGGACCGTCGAAGTCGGCCCCAGTAGCGACCTGATCGGTGTCGAGTGCTCTCGCCTACCGGGCCCGCCGCGTGACCTGGCTGGGTGTCCGCAGCTAGGCCGAAATGGCCCGCTTCACCTTTCGAGAAGTCCGTACCAGTTCGAAGGCCTTCTCGATAACGGGATCAAACTTCGCCGCTGGAAATACGAGGCGAGCGTCGTACGGATACCGTTCCTCCAAGGTGGCAAGGCTCGCGTAATTGTCGAATGGCGAAATGTTTAGATTCCTCCTCATTGCCTCTACGAAGGGGGCAAGAGGCCGAGGCAGAGGAGCACTTACAAGCCCTTCTCCCTCCAAAAGAATCGCTGTGCCGGTCGCATCCGTGATCCGAGAAGCAGGCATTCGAAGCACTCCGTGAATGAACCAGGGGTCCCTGGAGTCGCGTTTGAAGACGAGCGCGCCTACCCAGTCACCTTCGGTGCCGACGCCGCCAAAGCCTGACCAAACCTCGTAGCAAGATCGCCCTGCGGCACCTAGAACAAAGGGAGGCAACATCGGGAGCTGATTCCGACGACAGGTTTGTGCGTCGACAGCGAAAGGGCTGTAGACCCATCAGGGTCCGCTTGGCGGAACAAGTCCGCCCAGTACTCCGGTGCCTTGTCTCTGGCGAAAGATATGCGCTCGCTTCTGGAGAGGCTTATCTCAAGTATTTGGCGGTGTTGCCGTGACGCAATTCTTGAAACGGGCGCCTTGTGGTCCGAACCATTCAGATCGTCGGCCTTCATCGGAGCCTTCTCGCCGAGGGCGTTGTCTTCCATGGCTACCCTTGGACCTGCTGGAAGACTTCGTGGGGCAGGAACTCCAGCTCTTCCCAGGAGGAGTGGCTTCCGCCGGAACTGGCCGCCAGGTACGACCTAATCTGCTGTGGGTTCTGTTGGTTTTCCCTTAGCGCACGGAAGTGTCCGTTGGCGAGTCTCTCGTTGGCGATCCAAAGGTTTCGGCTTTGCAGCCGAAAGGTGAGAGCCCCGGCGAGGGTCACCAGACCGGCCGGCGCTTCCAAGTCTCGTTTCACTTGATCCTCGTAGAGAGAGAACGTGGAAGACTTGGACCCGAGAGCGGTCGGGCACCGTAGGAATCCCTGGAGTCGCGCCTGTATGCCAAGGCCTACAGGAACGGCAATCACACCAAAGTGCGCCAGGGGACCATGAGAAGGCGTGTCCCTGCTTGCGGGAGGGAACTGAGCTGACGCCCACTTGCAAGCGTCCACAATCGCTGGGCTGCGCCTCCAGTGATCGTTGAGAATGCGATTGGCATGGACGCGGTCATCTACGCTTATCGTGAAGCGGTAGTAGTCCGACGTGCGGTCCTTCACTATCGTGGCAACCGCCATGTCGATCATGGCGTAGCGGTAAGCGCGCTCTTGAGTGCGGCTTGTTGTCTCTCGTCTCTCTGCGATGGTAGAGGAACTGAATCTGAAATTTTGCATTGTTTGGTCCTTCATTGATGAGTGGGTGAGGCAAGCGACACCTTCGGCACGGCATCAGGGAAGCGAGGCTTGCGGTTGATGGTGCTGGCATGGTGCCAGCACCGTTGGGTACGAAGGGGGTGCGGTCTAGCGACACGACCGCTTGAAATCCGATGAAGCGACTCTGTCAGCGGTCACTTCACTGGCAGACATTCAGACGGGCCGTAATTGCCGTGAGATACGGCCGTAGGGTACGAGTGCTAACCGGGGCTCACGCGCAGTTGCTCTCGCGTGAGCCCGATGTGAGTGGAAAGGAGTACTTCCTTCGACTCCGAGCGTTGCGCCTAGTGAACTCTCCAGTCGTGAGTCGACTCTAGGACTGCCGCCTTCTCAACGATTGCCACCATGTCCGCGTGGTACACCATCAAGCCGGCAGATTCACTGTCGCTGGTCTTGCACTCAAAGACCGGCTTACTCTCAAGAGCGAACGCATTTAGGCGCTTTCTGAGCGCGTTTGCAAAAAGGGCCAGCGGCCGAGAAAGCGAAGCCGTCACAAGGCCACACTTCTCCAGAAGCACCGCGTCAGCGTAGCCCCCCGCGAGCCAGCAAGTGGGAAAGCGAAACGCTCCGTAAACAAACCTCGGATCTCTGGGATCAATCGGAAAAACGACGACGCCCGCCCAATCCTCCGCCTCGCCGATTGAAGCGAGGTGTGGGGCTTCATTGTTGTGGTGTGCCAGGACGTCCTCACAAGCAGCGGCAGTCGCAATCCGAACCATTTCCGACAGTTGGGGGAGGATCGATGGATCACACGATGCGGTATCAATAGCGAATAGTCCGAGCGTTCCCTCCTGATCGGCTAGCGCAAGAAACGCCGACCAGTACACGGGTCCACCCGGTTCGTTGGTGTACCGCTCGTGCGGTCTCGATAGGCTGATCTCAAAAGACTGCCTGTCCTGCTTCGGGTCTACGAAAGAGTACGACCAGGCCGTTGTCAGGTGCTTGAGAATTTCGTCGTTACTTAGTTGGTTGTTCATTTTGTGAACCTCATAGGGTTATTGTTGTGTCAAATGAGCCACGGGGACGACGTACCCGCTTAGGCAGTGCGTCGTCATATGGCGCGGCGTCGCCAGACACAGCGTCCGAACCGTTGAGATTCGAGCGAAATTCCACTCGGCTCCCGAGGGGCGTCAGACGAACATGAAATCCAAGAAAGATAAACTGTTTATTTTCAACAGTTCTAAATTTCACTTTTGCGAAATCGCGCCTTCTTGGGTCTGAGCAGAATATCGGGTATTTCGGAAATTGCCAGGAATATGTACGCGATTGAAAGAAGACCGACAGTTCGATCAGGTTGCATTTCTACCGGGGCGCGTCTTCAAGAAAGTCTTCAGGGAGTATCCCGAGCTTCAAGCCGCGCACGACATTGGAAGGCTCACCGAGGACTTGTCTCGTGACCAAGCATCGAGCATCAACTGTGCCTGAGGGATCCACCAGACGGCAGTTAGTATTGAGGCAAGGAGGGACGCGATGAGCGGACAATCAGAAACATTGTCGGGAGTCGGCAAGGTCTGGACGGCGGGCAAGGAGGTTGCAGAAGTCTCTTACGGGATCGAAGCCCACATCGAGTCAGCAGAGAACGCCTCCGGCAAAGTGACCGCACTAAGGGTTGACGAAGCCGTGCTTACCGAGATTACGGGGGCCCGTTTGCATGACCTCCTGCTCAATCCTGATCTGACGCTCCACCTCGAA
>CAZBTT010000109.1:0-11724 GCA_964494295.1 uncultured Acidobacteriota bacterium | reverse complement strand
GGCGGCGGCCACGAACAGCAGGACGGCGATCAGGATCAAGGCAACAGCGGCCGGTCTTCGCATGGCTATTCAAACCCCAGGGCTTCGCGCACGGGTGCGCGGGACGCGTTCCAGGCGGGAATGAAGCTCGCCAGAGCGCTCAGGATCAGCGACACGACGAACCAGATCGCGAGGCCGTTTGGATCGAAGAGGAAATTGAGGCCGCTGCGGAACATCGCGCGCGCGACGAAGTCTCCAAGAAGGCGGCTGAGCGGTCCGGCGATCACCGCCGCGATGAGAAAGCTCATCACGCCGATCGCTAGCGCTTCGGTGACGACGATCAGCCAGACCGATCGAGACGATGCGCCGATGGCGCGGAGCACGCCCATCTCGCGTCGGCGCTCCAGGACGTTGAGGCTCATCGTGGTCATGAGGCCGAGCCCCCCGACGCCTCCGATGATCACCGACATCACCACCAGGAAGATGTAGACCATCAGCATGTGCTGATCGAAGCCGTAGCGGCTCTCGGCCGTGCTGGTGGTCGAAAGCGCCCGGATGCCCTCGGCTTCGAGGCTCGGATCGAGCACCTCACGGAATCGATCGATCGACGCCGGATCCGATCGGTCGAGGGCCACGCGAACGGTGTTGGCCATGCCCACGTGACCACCGGCTCGCTCGAAGTACGCTCGCGGGACATACGCCACCGGGGGTGAAAAAGCCTCGCGCGCGATGCCCACCACGCGCCAGGTCGAATCAGCCGGGCCCATGCGAAGGGTCAACATCTCTCCCACCCGGATCTGCGGATAACGCGCCACGAGAGCGGTGTTCGCGACGAGAGTGTCGACCTCGTCGGGTTTCAGGTCGCGCCCTTCGCCGATATCGAGTTTCAGGACTCTCGTAGCCGACTGGACGCCGAGCACCGCGAAACGGCTGCCGCCGGCCGACCCCGGCCCCGCATGCCCTCCGCCCCCACCGCCGCCTGAGTGAAGTCCGCCGCCTGACCTCGCGGGAGCGGGAGCCCGCTCAACCGGCGAG
Source organism: uncultured Acidobacteriota bacterium (assembly GCA_964494295.1). Classification (GTDB taxonomy): domain Bacteria; phylum Acidobacteriota; class Vicinamibacteria; order Fen-336; family JAGNNV01; genus JAGNNV01. Next base: position 10,710 of record CAZBTT010000109.1, on the reverse strand, counting down.
CCCACCGCGCCGTTCGTGGCGATCCAGCCCTCGAAAGCGACGGCGCCGGGCAGCTTCGAGATGGCGCGGTTCAGCTGCTCCTCGGAATACATCGTGCCGAGATTGATGGAGAGATCGAACTTTTTCGATGCGAAGAGCTGATCGATCGTGTTGATCATGGAGGCGCGGACATTGAGCGCCGACATGAAGAAGAGACCGGCAACACTAAGGGTCAGCACGGTGAGGGCCAGCCGGCTCCGTCGCCTGAAACTGTTCCTGACCGCGAAGAGGACGGGACGCGCGAGACCGCCCACGGACGTGAGGGCCCGGTCGAAGCGGGAGGCCCCGAAGCCGCGATCCCTTACGCCGTAGTCCGACAACGCCGCCCAGACCGTGATGGAACTGCCTTTCGCCACCGGATACGCCGCGGCGAGGAGCGGCGTCAAAAGGCCAATCACCGCCACCAGCGCGTAGACCCAGAAGGAAACGGCGAAGCTGGTGATGTCGAAGTTCAGGAAAACCGCGAGATAGAGGCACAGCGCTCGGGCGCCGAAGACGCCGATGGGAAGGGCGATCACCACCGCAGCGACGCCAAGCAAAAATGCCTGGCCGAGGTAGATCCACGCGATCTGCCCGCGAGAGCCGCCGATCGCCTTCATCATCCCGATCTGCCGCACCTGCGAAGCCATGAGCGCGGTGAGGAGATTCACCACCAGGACGCCGCTCAGGGCGAGCACGAGCAAACCAAAGCTCGAGATGGCGAGGAGCAACATCCCCATGAGGTCGGCGTGGGGGTGTTTGCCTGGATCCGGGATGTCGACGCTCCGAACGATCCGGCCGCTTTCCTCGAGACGTTTCTTCAGCTGGTCCACAACGCCCGCGATGTGGGCCTTGTCGAAGGCGTTGTCGGAGACGAGGATCTTCAGCTGATCGAGATAGGGCGTCTCACCGAGCACCGTCAGCGTTTCAAGAGTGATGTAGCCGTAGACGATGTTCTCCATCCGCGCCTGGGCCTGGCCGACATCGTGGACGCGGCCGGCCACGCGAAGGGTCTCGAACTCGCCGCTTGGCATCCGGACGGTCACGGTATCGCCGATGTTGGCCTTCGCGACCTGGAAAGCGTCGCGCTCGATGAGGATCTCGCCCGGCCCAGGGGGCCACGCTCCGCTTTCGGGCACGAGGGTGCTGACCCGGATATCCGCGTAGTCCTTCACCACGAAGAGCATCAGGGTGCGCCACTGCGCGGGACCGGCCTTGATCCGCCCGCTCACGACACGCCTGGCTTCGGCGATGGCGACGCCGGGGGTGGATGTCGCGACCTTCAAAGCGTCGTCGTCGACCCGGTCCATACGCAATGTCGCGGAGGCGGGGTTGGTGGCGAGATAGCCATTGTTCAGCTCGCGGTCGAGGATCGCGAACGTCGAAAGCACGGCCGAGAAAGCCGAGATTCCCATGGCCATGGCGAGGGCCACCAGGATCGAGCGGGTGCGTTCCTGCCAGAAGTCACGAACGACCTTGCGCCACGGCGTCGTCATTTCACAACCGTCCCGTCGGCGATGTGGACGGTTCGATCGACGACACTCGCGATCTCGCGTTCGTGGGTTGCGATCACCACCGTTGTCCCCGCACTCGCCATGCCGCGCAGAAGATCCAGAACGTCACGCGCGGTCGCCGAGTCGAGGTTCCCCGTGGGCTCATCGGCGAGGATCACCGGCGGTTCATTGGCAAGGGCGCGGGCGATGGCGACCCGCTGCTGCTGGCCTCCCGAAAGTGCCGAAGGCAGTTTGTCCGCCTGATCCGCGACACCCACGCGCTCGAGCAGACGGATCGCCCGCGCGCGCCTTTCCGCGAGAGGAAACATCGAGGAGAAATCCATCGGGAGCATCACGTTCTCCGCCACGGTGAGCGTCGGAAGAAGCTGGAAGAACTGAAAGACCAGGCCCACGTGACGGCCGCGCCACCGGGCGAGCTGGTTCTCGCTCATCCCCTCGATCGCGGAGCCTCCGACATTCACGGAACCCGCGGTCGGACGATCGATCCCACCGACCATGTTGAGGAGCGTGGACTTGCCGCTTCCCGACTTGCCCACGATCGCGACGAACTCTCCCGAATCAATGGTGAGGTCGACGCCGCGCAGAGCGGAGAAGGCCCCGGCCGGAGTCTCGTAGGTCTTGTTGAGGCCCTGCAGTTGAATCAGCATGAGGCGACGCTAACGAGGTCGTTCTGAACCGGGCGTGAACGTGGCGTTCAGCCGCGGTTCAGGTGGAGGTGGGCTATAACCCAATTGGAGAACTACCTTGAGAGTCCTGGTTGTCGAAGACGAAGCGCTGCTCGCGACGCAGCTCGTGACCGCCCTGGGCGAGGCGGGCTACGCCGTCGACTCCGCCGAGGACGGAGAGAAGGCCGACTTCATGGGTCAGACCGAAGGGTACGACGCGGTGGTTCTCGATCTCGGCCTGCCGAAGATCGACGGCCTCACTCTGCTTCGCCGGTGGCGCGAGCAGGGGCTCTCGGTTCCCGTGGTTGTTCCCACCGCGCGGGGGGCGTGGCACGAGAAGGTGCAGGGGATCGATGGCGGGGCCGACGACTACGTCTCGAAGCCCTTCCGGATGGAGGAACTGCTCGCGCGTCTACGCGCGCTGATCCGCCGCTCGGGTGGTCTCGCGAGCCCGGCCCTGCGCTGCGGCTCCATTTCGCTCGACCCGAGAAGCGCCCGCGTCACGAAGGATGGGGTCCCGGTCAAGCTCACCGGACACGAATTCCGGGTGCTGTCGTACCTGATGCATCAACAGGGCCGCGTGGTGGCGCAGAGCGAACTCACCGAACACATCTACGCCCAGAACTTCGACCGCGACTCCAACACGGTCGAGGTCTTCATCGCCCGGCTTCGGCGAAAACTGGGGGCTTCGACCATCGCGACGGTCCGGGGCCTCGGTTACCGGATGGAGGACGCGCCTTGAAGTCACTCCGCGCCCGCCTTCTCGCGGGCTCCGTGCTCTGGACAATCGGTCTCATCGTCGTCACCAACGCCTTGACCCTGAGTCTGATCTTTCACCGGTTCGCAGGCCCGGTGGTGCACATCGGCGCGATGTCGATGCTGGCCGCGGGCCTTCTGATTGCCGGACTCTCTCAGCTTCGAAGCGTGCTCGCCCCCTTCAGGCAGTTGCAGAGCAGGCTCGCCGCGGTACGCGACGGTTCGAGCGCCCGCGTGGAAGGAGTCTTCCCCACGGAAGTGGCGCCCGTCATCACTGATCTCAATGCCCTTCTCGATCATCGCGCTCAGCTCGTGCAAAGGGCGATCGCGAAGGCGGGCGACCTCGCGCATGGCCTCAAGACACCGCTCGCGGTTCTCGGCCAGGAGTCGGAAAGACTGAGCGCCGCCGGTCAGCATGAGGGCGCGGCGGTCGTGGCGCAACAGGTCGAGCGGATGAGGCGGCAGATCGATTACCACCTCGCGCAGGCCCGCGCCACGGCCTCAGGCGCCACGCTTGGCGCCACCTGCCCGGTGGCGGCGTCAGCGGAGGGTCTTTCCCGCACGCTGACCCGCCTGTACGTGGAGCGGAATGTGAAGATCGATCTGAGCGTTCCCGCGTCGCACTGCGTCCGGGTCCAGCGCGAGGACCTCGACGAGCTGCTCGGCAACCTGCTCGACAACGCCTGCAAGTGGGCGCGCAGCCGGGTTCGGATCGAATCCCTCGAAACTGACGACCGCATCACGATACTGGTCGACGACGATGGTCCCGGGATCCCGAACGAGTTGCGAGAGAAAGTCCTTCAGCGTGGAGTGCGAGCGGACGAGGCGGCCCCCGGCTCGGGCCTCGGCCTCGCCATCGTGCGAGACCTCTCCGAGCTCCACGGCGGGTCGATCGCGATCGAGGCCTCGCCCCTTGGCGGCGTGAGGGCCCGACTGATATTGCCCTCCTGCTCACGGACCCCGCGGAGCTGACTCCCCTTTCGTGGCCGGACATCGCCGTTCCGGAAACGGACACCGGAGAGGTCGAAACAGAAGACTTCGCGAGGCACAGACTTTGCTGCGCCACTGAACGTGATCACCTTGCCGCAGGACCTCAAGGTCGTCCTCCGCCGACTGTGGGCCGGGCGAGCGGTGAGCCTCCTGGTGGTCGGGACCCTTGGACTGGTCCTCGGAGCCAACACGTTGACGTTCAGTTTTGTGAACGAGGTGGTCCTGAATCCTCTGCCGGCGATCATGGACAAAGAGGGTCTGGTGAATGTCCATCGCTGGCGGAACGAGAAGGACGGTTTGCTTGGGTTCTCCCATCCGGCCTACCTCGCGCTCGCCGAGTCGGACCTGTTCGAGCCCGGTCTCGTAGCCTTCAACGGACGGGGGATGTCGCTCGAGCGGAGTTCGGGCCCCGAGTTCGTCTTCGGGATGCTGGCCTCGGAGAACTACTTCTCGGCCCTCGGCGTGCGGCCGCATCTGGGGCGGGGCTTCTCCGCCGGGGACAACCGTCCCGGAGCGGCGGGCGTGGTTGTGCTCTCCCACTCAATCTGGCGATCGCGTTTTGACGCCGATCCGAAAATCGTGGGCTCGGCCCTCCGGCTGAACGGACACCCCTTCACCATCATCGGCGTCGGCCCTTCCAGATTCGCTGGTCACTTCGTGGGCTTCGCCGCCGACCTCTGGGTTCCCCTCGCCTGGGGCCCGCTCATCAGCGGGCAGGCCGACCTCATGCAGAACCGCGCCACCGAATGGCTCGAGATTTTTGGAAGGCTGAAGCCGGGAGCTTCGACCACGGCCGAGATCGTGCTCACCCGCATCAACGATGGGCTCCCCGGTGTCGAGGTCCGCTCGCAAACCCCCGAACGCATCCTTGTCGAGCCGTTGACCGGGATCGACCGGGATCTTCGCCGGCCGGTCGCGGCATTCCTCGCCCTTCTTCAAGGCGCCACGGTGCTCGTGGCCTTGATCGCGCTGGTCAACGTCTCGAGCCTCTTGTTCGCACGCAGCATGGAGCGTCGACAGGAGACCGCGGTTCGTCTCGCCCTCGGAGCCTCGCGAAACCGGCTTCTCTCCCCCTTCGCGGTCGAGGCCATGGTGCTCTGCGGTCTGGCGGGTGTGCTCGGCCTCGCTTTCGCGTTCGTGGGCGCCCGGCTGGCGCCAGGCTGGCTCCCCCCCTTCGCGATCCCCCTTCGCTTCGATCTCGCCATCGACGGTCGCACTTTCGCTTTCTCGGCGGTTGTCGGCATCGTCGGAACCTTGATGGCGACTCTTGGGCCGGGACTGGCCGCGGCACGGAGCCAGCCTTCATTCGCGCTTCGAGAGGGAGGTGCACAGCGGACGACACGATCCAGGTGGCGGAAAGGCCTGGTCGTTGCTCAAGTCGCCTTCGCCACCCTCATCCTGATGAGCGGCTCCGTACTTGCTCGGTTCCTCGCAAGAGCGGCCGTCGCTTCGCCGGGCTTCGACCTCGATCATGTTCAGATCACGCGGGTCGATACCTCCGTGCTCGGCGTGAGTCCCGCGGAAGGCCGCGGGCTGAAGCAAAGGGCCATGGACGCGGTGAGAGCCCTGCCCGGAGTGGAGAACGTCAGCGCCGCGCGATTCGCTCCCTACAGCTTCGGAACGCCCAACCTGGATGCGCGCGATCCTGCCGCGGGCTCAGCTGGGCCTTCGATCAACGCCGACTGGAACGCCGTCTCGCCGGGCTTCTTCGAAACCCTGGGCGTGGGAGTGTCAAGGGGTCGAGTCTTCTCCGAATTCGACCGCGCTGATGCGCCTCGTGTCGTCGTCATCAACGAGAGTCTCGCCGCACGCGTGTTTCCGAGCCGCGACGCTTTGGGTCGCGCCATCGCCCTCGGGCCGCAGGCGGAGATCGCCACCGTAATCGGCATCGTGAAAGATGTGGCCTTGCGCAGGCTGGGCGAAGTCCCCCGTCCCCAGGTCTTCCGCCCCCTCGAACAGTCGCCTTCACCCAGAGTCTCGCTCTTCGTCCGTTCCTCGAACCCCGTCGGACTGACCGCGGCCATCAGGCCCGCACTCGCCCAGGCGACTCCTGAGCTTCCATTGCTCGAGTCCTTCCCGCTGCGCGTCTTTGCCTCGTTCTCACAAACCGGCGCCCGCCTTGGGAGTGCTGCAGGATTGGCCCTTGGCGGTCTGGGTCTCGTCCTTGCTGCGGTGGGCCTGTTCGGTCTGGTGGCTCAGGCCGTGGCTTCCCGCGTCCGGGAGATCGCCATCCGGATGGCCATGGGAGCGACCTCGGCCCGGATCCTCTCGTTGATTCTTGGCGAGGGAGGCAGGCTGGGCGGCCTCGGCCTGGCGCTCGGCCTGGTGGGCGCCTTGGGCCTTGCCCCGCTGCTCCAGGCTCTCGTCCCGGATCTGCTTGCCTTCGATCCGGTTGCTTTCCTTCTCTCCGCCCTGGTCGTAACTGTGGTCACCGCCGCTGCGATCATCGGCCCGGCCTGGCGCGCTTCTCAAATCACGCCCGCCGTAGCGCTTCGGTCAAATTAGTCTGGAAGTGAGGACACCATGAAACTACTCGCTCGCCGCAGTCTCGCGTTCCTGCTTGCCCTGACTGCTTCTCTCGCGCGCGCCGAAGGCACGCTCCCCGAAACCCTCGCCGCGGAAATCAGCCGCAATCGCGCGGTGCTCGACGCGCTGCCCTCTTCGCCCTTCGTGGACGGCGAACGACCCCGGGTCAAGGGCCAGCTCGACGACGCGCTGGCGCTCTTGAAAGCCAACCGTGTGAACACCGCGATCGAAACCCTGTCGTCGGCCATCCCCGGTGTATCGGCCCTGGCCCGGGCCGGCACGGGTTGGGACGACACCGGCAAAGGCCCCGGGAAAGGGATCGAGGCCCTCGCGAAGGAGTGGGAGGATGTCGGCCGGGTGATCCGCCTCGATCGCGCGAAGTTCCCCGCGAAGAAGCCCGATGGCCAGTCCGCGTTCATCCGGGCCCAGGCGGAACAGTCGCTCGGTCAGATCGACGAACACTATGCGGTGGCGGTCGACTACGGTCGTTTCAGCGGGGTGACGTCGGGTGCTTACTACCTTGGTCGCGCCGAGGGCCACCTGGCACTCGCTCTCTTCCTCTCCCGCCTGACGCCGACTTCGTCGAAAGGCGCGGCCGCGGTCACGTCCTTCGCCACGCCGATCGCCAGGGTCGAGAACGACATCGTCACGGCTTACGCACGCCCCGGCTCGACCGCGCAGCACACGAACTTCATCCTCGCCAACTCTTCCCTGAAGCTCGCGAAGGAGCTGGATCAGCGCGGCTCTCCTGGAGGAGCGCTCGTTACCATGCTCCGAAGCCTCTTCGCCCTCTCCCTTGCCACCATGCCGCCGGCCGGTCCCGAGATGGAAAAGCCTCTCGCCGCGAAAGTGGATGAGTTCGAGAAACAGTTCGCCGCCTCGGATCGGGACGAGAGCATCGGCCTTGCCTTCGTGGAGAAGGCCCGCATCGCTCTCGAAAGAAGTCATGCGGGGGGTGAGGCGGCCGATCGCGAACGCCCTCGGGCCGCGGCCCTCATGGGCCCCGAGGTTCCCCGGTTCATCGAGGTGACGAGGGGGGGCGAAAAATGAACCAACGTCGCCATGTCTTTTAAGCGCTCGCCGGCGCGGTCCTTGCCACGGCGGCGCGGCCGCTCGCCGCGGCCGCCACCGGCAAGGTCCGGGTCACCCTCGTCCGCTGGCCCTACACGTGAAACCTCTCCGATCCGGCAAGTTTGCTGGCCAAGGCGGTCGTCCATTCGTTCGGTGAAAAAGCCGAGTTCGTCGAGGAGAACTTCTCGGCATCGGTTCTGGCGAAGAAGTTCGGGATCAAGTTCTACCCTGCGATCTTCGTGAACGAAGTCCTGATCGCGAAGCCCTCCGACTTCTTCGGCAACACCACTGGCCGGTACATCCCGTGGCGGGAGCCAAAAAACCAGGAGCGTTTCCGTTCCGACCTCACCCGCATGATCGAGATCGCGATGCGCGACGGTGCGGCGCTCGAGAAGGAACGGGTGGCCCCGGAAGCCATGGCGCCGTCGTCGATCGGGTCGCTTCCGGCGTTTTCGCTGACCGACCTCGGCGGCAAAGCCATCGACGAGAAATCGCTCCTCGGCAAAGTCACGGTCGTCGAGTTCTGGGCGGAATGGTGCCCACCCTGCAAGAGCACTCTCGCGTGGCTGGGTGAGGCCCAGAAGAAATACGGGGACAAGGTCCAGATCCTCGGCATCGCGGTCGAATCCGAAGAGCCGAACATCCGCGCCATGGTCGACTCATTGAAGCTGCCCTATCCAAACGCCATGGGCTCCCCGGACATCGCCACGAAGTTCGGAGACATCGTGAGCGTGCCGACGCTCTTCGTCTTCGATCGCAACGGAAAGACGGTTCGCGTGTTCTACGGCGCGCCGCCGGACCTGCACGAGCAGGTCGAAGGGGCTATCGCGGCAGCCCTGAAATAACGGCTACTGGTTCCAGTTGGGCGGATTCACGCCCAGCAGGTGCTGGACGAAGAAGTCGAAACGGAGGCGCTCGCCGTAGGGACCGGACTCTCCGCCGCGGCCGGCGTTGTGCTCGGCGCCCGGGATCACCAACAGGTCGAAGCGTTTGTTCGCCTTGATGAGCGCGTTCGCGACCTGCATCGTGGAGGATGGGTCGACATTCGAGTCCATCTCTCCAACCACGAGCAGAAGCCGGCCCTTCAGCCGATGCGCGTTGTCCACGTTCGACGAGGCCGAGTACTGTGGACCGATCGGCCAGCCCATCCACTGCTCATTCCACCAGATCTTGTCCATCCGGTTGTCGTGGCAGCCCGCATATGACACCGCGGCCTTGTAGAAGTCGGGGTGGAAGAGAAGGCCGCCAAGCGCGTTCTGGCCGCCCGCCGATCCGCCGTAGATGCCGACGCGAGTGATGTCGTACCAGGGATTCTTTGCGGCGAACGCCTTGTGCCAGAGGATGCGATCGGGGAAGCCTGCGTCGCCCAGGTTCCGCCAGGCCACATCGTGGAAGGCCTTCGATCGGTTCGACGTCCCCATGCCGTCGATCTGGACCACGATGAAGCCCATCTCGGCCTGCGCGCGCATCGGGTTGTAGACGGCGAAGGACTTCGGCACGAAGGAACCATGCGGCCCGGCGTAGATGCTTTCGATCACCGGATACTTCTTCCTGGGGTCGAAGTCCGTCGGCTTGAAGATGACCCCGGCGATGTCGGTCGCGCCGTCGCGGCCCTTCGCCACGAAGACCTCGGGCGGCTTCCAACCCGTCCTCACCAGTTCGCCGATGTCGCTCCGCTCGATCACGGTCACGAGCGACCCATCCTCGGCGCGACGCAACTCCGACACCGGTGGCTGGTCGACGCGCGAGAACGTATCGACGAAGTACTTCATGTCCCCGGAGAAGGCTGCCTGATGGTTCGAATCGCCGGTAGTCAGACGGATGAGTCCGGAGCCGTCGAAGTTGATGCGGTAGTAGTCGAGCAGGTACGGATCGCCCGGGTTCATCCCGCCCGCGCTGAACCAGATCTGCCGCTTCGCCTCATCGACTTTGTTGACGCCTCGGACCACCCAGTTCCCGCGCGTGATCTGGTTCCTGACGGCGCCGGTGCGACCGTCGAAGAGATACAGATGGTTCCATCCATCGCGCTCCGACATCCAGATGACTTCGGCGCCGTCGTCGATATCGTGGCGGAAACGCTTGCCGGACCCGGTGAGCGACCCGTCGGCGAGGTTGTAGTGGAAGAACGTCTTCGGCTCTTCGGAGATGACGGCACGGGCCGAGCCCGTGGCCGCATCCACCTCGATGATCCGATAGACCTGATGGCCGCGCTGGTTGTACTCGAACGTGAACGCACGGCTGTCCTTCCGCCAGGCGATGGGAAGCAGATCGTAGGGATTTGGAAACAGGGCGTGGTCGATCACCCGCTGCGTTCCCGCCGCGACATCGAACAGCACCGGCTGATCGAGATCGAGCACATCGCCCGGCTTGGCGTAGAAGCGCGATGAGGACTTGGGCTGGATCTGGTCCTCCGGCGACGACTGGACGTAGTGCACCATCCGTCGATGTCCGGGGCGCACGCGATAAGCGGCGATCTTCGACGAGTCCGGCGACCAGCGGATCGAGGAGCGTTGATAACAGTTGCCCTCCGAGCCATCGGTACTGAGCGGCTGCGCCTTCGTGGGCCCGGGCGCCGCGCGGATCGCGATGTTGTAGTTCTGAACCGAGGCCTCCCATTTGCCGTCGGGCGAAGTGACCGGCTTGTCGTCGGGACCCGGAGGCGCACAGCTGAATGGGATCTGAACGAAACCGACAGGAATGTTCGCAAGCTTCGCGCACGCGTACTCCGAGAGGTTGCAGCGCCACCGGGCGTCGGACGCCACCACCTCGAGCGCCGCTCCCTTATCGACGATCCTCAAGCCCTGGGTCGGCAGATCGAGCGCCTTGTGCGCGCCCCCCGTCGCCTTCGACAGCGCGTCGGCGAGACGCGCGTGGTCGAAGGACGGACGCTTCGCCTGGGTTTCCGCGTTCATGGTCACGAACTCGTGTCCACCTTTCACGAAGCGGCGGTACCAGAACTCGGTCGCGCTGTCGATGAAAGTGGCGGGCTCGGGAAGGCCGGTGGCGAGGCCTTCATAGCGGGCGCGAAGGCCCGCGGCGCGCTCGTAGTCGGCTCGTGTTCCCTCGGCCTCTGCGGCGGCTGAAGAAAGGAGCAGCAGCGCGAGCAACGAAAAGGAGTTCGTCATCGTCCCGGGTACTTGATCGGCCCGGTGAGTTCGTTGATGTCGTGC
>CAZBTT010000108.1:0-11788 GCA_964494295.1 uncultured Acidobacteriota bacterium | reverse complement strand
CTTCTACATGATCGGGACAGCGGGCGGCTGGCTCACGGGGAACGCCGCTGCGATGATCTGGGTGCTGCCGTTCGTCGGCCTCCCGATCGCGATCATCCTCATGGTCACCGTGCTCGTCCGCATCGCGGTCCGGCGCTCGCGCGCGAACAAGCGCCAGAGCTAGCCCCCCGGCGCCGCCTCGGCGGCGAGCCTCGCGCGCGCCTCCTCGGCGCGGCGTATGTGCGAGCGCGCGTGCTCGATCGCCGCGGGCAGGCTGTCGAACGCGGCCCGGCGAGCGTCGGCGGCGACGCGGATCGCGCGGGTGATCCGACCGCCCCGCTCGCGCGCGACGACGCGGTAGTGATCGACCGCATCCGTGGCCGGCGCGAACTCGAACTCGAGCCGCGAAGAGGAGCGATACGCGCGATCGTTGTTCGATGCGGAACGCTCGGCCAGACGCAGCCCCGCGTCCCAGGAGCGCGCTCCATCCCTCACCGGCGCCTTAAGCCCCATCGACAGCGCCGCGATGCCCGCGATTGCGGCGAGGCGGGCGAAAGCGGCGTGGGCCGGCGGCACGGGATGATGCTAGACCACCGCGGGCTCGGTCGTTGGGTGGAGGGGGTTTGCTTCGGCCCACCGGCAAACGGACAGGGCCTCGCAATGTCGGCGGTTGGCGTTCGACGTCCGCCGTCAGCGTCGGTGCCAGCGAATGGCTCCTCGCAATGACGTAAGGTCCAATCGGCGGGGTAGTGAGCCGGAGGCTAGTCGCAGCGGAGGGCGATGAGCGGGTCGACTCGCAGCGCGCGCCGGGCCGGTATGAGCGCGGCGAGGCCGGTGACGCAGACGAACAACGCCACCGCCGCGACATAGCTGAGCGGGTCGACCGTACTGAGGCCATAGAGCTCCCGCCGAAGCAGTTGCGCCAGGCCGGCGGCGCCCACGACACCCGCGAGTAAGCCAAACCCCACAGTGCGATGGAACTGGGCGGCCACACTTCGCAGAATGTGGCCGGGCTCGGCGCCGATCGCCATCCGGATCCCGATCTCCTTCGTTCGCTGGGCCACCGCGTAGGACACGAGACCCACGATGCCGAGGGACGCGACGATCAGCGCGATGATCCCGAGCGCTCCGACCGCGAGCGCGCCTTGCTCCACCTCGCGAATGCGCTGCTGGAACCGGTCCTTGAGGAGGTGGACCCGCGGCCTCACATTCGGGTCGATTCCTTTGGCGGCCGCGCCCACGGCGGTCAGGATCGCTTCGGGAGAACCCAGCGTCCTCAGCACCACCGACATCCCCGGGAGATCGGCCTCGCGCGCCAGACGATAGAGCTCCATCGCGTCGGGATCCTGAAGGGCCAGGGATCGCGCGTTCCCCGCGATGCCGACCACGGTGAGGGGGGTTGGATCCCCGGTCGAGAACGGCTGACCGAGCGGATCCTGATTCGGCCAGCGCTTCCGCGCAAGCGACTCGCTCACCACCACGCCGCTCTCGTCGCCGGCCAGGAGATTTCGTCCCCGCAGGAGCGGAATCTTCATGGTTCCCAGATACGCGGCGTCGACCTGGTGGATGAAGACGTCGTGTCTGCGGCCCTCGATCTCGAGGCTCGCCGTGATCCTCATTCCCCCAAGCGGCGGAGTGGACGTGCGGGTGAGCGACGCAACACCCGCGATGCCACGCAGGCTGGCTTCGAGATCGTCGAGATAGGCCCGCCCGCGGGGGGCGTCGTAGCCATGCTCCACCAGCGATGGCTCGACCACGATCGCCTGCTCGTACGCGAAGCCCGGGTCGGACGTCGCCACGCGGTCGAAGGCACGAACGAGCAGAGAGGCGACGATGAGCAGAACGCAACTCGACGCCACCTGAGCACCGATGAGGAATCGCCGCGTGAAGGTCATGCGCGTCCGCTGGCGCGCGATGTGGAGGGCGGGCATCAGGCCGAAGAACGTCGCGGAGAAAAATCCCATCGCGGTCGCGAACGCGACCACGCGCCAGTCGGGAGTGGGATCGAACCACGGCGGCGCCTCCGTCAACACGAGCATGGCCTTCACCACCGCCCAACCGACCAGGAGGCCGCTCAGGGCGCCCATGATGGCGAGCACGAGGCTTTCGGTGAACAACTGACGGATGAGGCGGGCGGTGGAGGCGCCGATCGCCACGCGCAGGCCGATCTCACGCTGCCGCGAAGCGCCGCGCGCCAGAAGCAGGCTGCCGAGGTTGCCGCACGAGACCGCGAGGATCAGAAGGACCAAAGACCCCACCAGGATGAACATCGGATACAGCCGCTCCTCGACTCCCGGCGGAGGCCCCGAACCTCGCGAGACGGATCCGACGCTCTGCGCGTAGCCGCCGGGTTGGCTCGGCAGGCGCTCACCTTCCCACACGTCGTCGGGTCGCTGCTGTCTCAGGGTTGCCGCGAGGGACGCGAGTTCGACTTCCGCGGCCCGAGGCGTGGCCCCTTCCGCCAGGCGACCCCACATCCCGACCCCGCTGTTCTTCTGGCCGGAGAAGTCGGTCAGGATCTGACTTCCGTGCACGAAGTGGGGATGCTGGGTGATGAGCGCCCAGAACGCGGGCGTGTCGGATCCAAGTCCGCTGAACTCGCGCGACGCGACGCCCACCACGGTCGCAGTCTTTCCATTCAATCGGACCCTTGCGCCCACCACACCCGGGCTCGCGCCGAAACGGCTCGCCCAGAACTGGTGGCCCAGAACCACCATCGGCGCGGTCGCGGGAGCTTCGTCGGCCTCCGTGAAGAGCCGGCCGGCGGCGGCGGTGGCGCCCAGATCAGTGAAGAAGTTCCCGGTAACGAAGTAGGTGCGCGGCGCGTTCTCTTCGTCTTCATACCGAAGGCTTGCCGTGGTGAGAGCCAGAACCGCGGAGAGCGTCCGCGTGTTCTCCCGATAGAAGGAGACGGCCGGGTAGGGAACGTCGGACCAGAACTGTTCCGGACCCTGCCGTTGAAAGCGCAGGAGACTATGAGGATCGGTCACGGGTAGCGGACGCAGGACCGTCATGTTGAACGAGGCGAACGCGGCGACCGTCGCGCCGATGCCGATCGCCAGGACGAGCACGGCGGCGACCGTGAACCCGGGCGATGTCCTCATGGAGCGAAAGGCAAAGCGCAGATCCTGCCCAAGGCGATCGATCCAGGTCCAACCCCAGGCTTCACGCGAGTCCTCCCGCAGGCGCAGCGAGTCGCCGAGCGGCATGCCTTCGTTCTTCGCCGCCATCTCGCGGTGGAACTCCATCTCCTCGGCGAGTTCCGCGTCCATCCGACGCCGGTTCAGGAGGTAGTGGATTCGGCGGATCAGTTCTCTCATCTCGTTCGCTCTCCTCAGGCCGTGCGCAGGACGGCCTGGATGGCCTTCGTCTGCCGCTCGTAGTCCGACAGCTCGGCCTCGAGTTGCTTCATCCCGTCGCGGGTGAGTTTGTAGAAGCGGACCTTGCGGTTCGTCTCGGAGACTCCCCACGAGGCGGTAACCCACCCCTTGAGGAGGATTTTCTGAAGCGCCGGATAGAGCGACCCCTCCTCCACGCGCAGCGCATCCGCGGAAAGCGCGTGGATCCGCTGCGCGATCGCATATCCGTGAAGCGGCCCGGAGCGGAGGACGCGGAGGATGAGGAGCACCAGGGCGCCCGAAGGCATTTCGTTCTTTGGCATAGACAAGGTAGGCATAGATTACCTATGTCTATAAGAATCGCCAAACTGACGCGAGGCCCAATTAGCCTGGTAGTTGGGAGGCGGGCGCGGCGCAGGCCTGATCGAGGGCTTCGACCCAATCGGCGTCGAGGGGAGCCGTCATGGCCTGACGCTCAAGTGCTCCTTCGGCGGTCTTGCCCTGAAGACAGAGGGCGAGGACGAGGCGCTCTCTCAAGCCGGGCGACGATGGATCGAGGGCGAGGGCGCGTCGAAGATGTGTGGTGGCGGAATCGTAGCGCCTCTCCCCCAGGTCGCGGGTCGCGAGGTGGGCGTGGAGCCAACCCTTGTCCTGATGAGGGCCGCTCCGGGTTTCAAGCCGGTTGACGAGGAGGCGCATCTCCCCACTCGTCCCAAGGAGGAGAGTGGGCAGAACCGTGAGCGGCGTCCCACGCAGAATCGAGACCGCGTCTTTGGCCGAGATCGGAGCCGTTCCGTTGGGGACGATCGCCCGAACCATCTGATCGTACAGGCGCTGAACCTCGAAGTAGGGAACCGTCGCGGATCGCATCTCCGCGGGCCAGATTCTCCTGACGAATGCGCTGGCCAGAAATCGCTCTCGACACGCGGCCGCGTCCATCAACGCTTCCTTCCAGGGGCCCAGAGCGAGTTGGGCTGGAGGCGCCCGGCTCAGTCTCCCCGGATGGTTGTCATCGAGCGGGGGGAGCGCGGTCAGATCCTCGAGCGCGGCCCCCTCGGCCATGAACAGCGCGCCGAGTTGCTCGGGAAGTTCAAGACCGATATCGCGCAGGCCCCGGGGCCCGCCATCGGCCCATTGCCGCTTGAAGCGCTCGAGGCCCACGGTCTCGCTCAGCCCATTGGTGCCGAGCAGGATCCAGTCGAGATCCATGCCCTTCCAAAGCGTGCAGTCGGCGAAGACCGAACAGAAGGCGGACGTGATCGCGCGCGAGTCGTCGTCACTCAGGGAGTGAACGGGAAGCCAGTACGAAACGATGCCGCCGGGATTGAGCCGCCGCTTCATCAAGTCGAAGTACTGACGCGTGTAGAGGTTGACCACACCGCCCAGATGGGGCGGCGGAGGCTCCGAGGTGATGAGGTCGTAACCCTCGCGTGCGGTCTGGAGGAAGAATCGGCCGTCCTCGATGTGGGTGACCACGCGGGCATCGTTGAGAGGAGCTACTTCCCCGGGCGGGACCGCGAGGGGCGCCATCTCCAGGATGTCCTTCGAGATGTCGACCACGTCGATCTTCTCGATCTCCTTCGTTTCGGTCAGGGCCCGCGCCGTCGAGCCCACGCCGTAGCTGATCAGCAGGGCGCGCCGAACGTCTTGGTGAATGGCGACGGGGAGAAAGACGAACGTTTCCATGTACCGCCGTCCGGTGAACAGGGTTCCGGACATGGAGAAGGAGTTCGTGACCAGGCGCGTGTGGAGCGTCTCTCCGTGCTGAAGAGTGTCCACGTAGGTGATGGTCTCGGTGAGGCCCTCGCGGAAGCCGGTAACCCTCGTCTCCACTGGGCCCGCGATGAAAGTGCGCAGGGCCCCCCGAAGGTACGTGCTCGCCATCATGCCGTGGGGGAAGAAGGCGGTGAAGAGCGTGCCGATGATCGTGGCGAGGAGCAGGGCGCGGGACTGCTTCAAGAGCGGCAGGAAACCGGGGGAGATCAGGGCGGCCGTGAGATAGGCGACGGAGATGGTCCAGAAGGACTTTTCCATGCCCAGCATCGGCAGCAGCACGAAACCTGCCACCATGGCCCCGATCATCGCGCCGAGGGTGTTGGAGAGCGTCAGAAGCCCAGTGGCCCGCGATACGGCCCGATTGCGAACCAGCGCGGCCCCGATACAGGTGAAGAGTGCTCCCGAGACAATCGCGGCGGGAAGGATCAGGGCCGCGGAGAGAACGCTGACTCGCGTCCAGGCTCCCCCGACGGTTGGGACATTCAGCCGCAGGACATCGACGAACGTCACGTACGACCCGGTGACCGCGATCGAGGCGAGCAGGGCGAGAATGGGTGTGGCCTGAGGGGCATCGCAGAACTCAGGGGACCGGGACGCGAGCAGGCTGCCTATGGCGATGCCGGCCAGGGCCAGCGCCAGCATGATGGCGAAGGTGAGCGCATTTCCGAAAACGAAGAGCAGCATGAACCGGGTCCAGATCACTTCCAGTGCGAGGAAGGCCCCCCCGGCCAGCGCGGCTATGACGAGCAGACGGATCTCCACCCCGGTGGCGGGGCCGCCGTGTACCTCCGGCGGCGGCTCCGGCGCCCTCTCGGTGCGGGCGAGCGCCAGACTCAGCAGGGCGGCCGCTATGTTCAACGCGCCCGCCACGTAGGCGGTGTAGCGAACGCCGATCCACTCATACAGGATGGCCTCCCCGGCGATCGCCCCGAAGACCGCGCCCATCGTGTTCCAGCCATAGAGGCGGCCCAGGGTCACGCCAAAGAGTTCGCGGGACGGCGTGCGTGACGCGAGAAGCGGGAGGGTCATTCCCATGGCCGCGGTGGGAACCACCAGCAGCATGAAACCGAGACCGAAGCGAATCGCTCCAAGCCCCAGGCCGCTCCCGCCGACCTGCGCCAGCGACGGAACCAGGCCTTCTCCGAGAGCCGGCAGAACGAAGACCAGACTCACTCCCGTCAGCGCGACCGTGAGCTCCAGCGCGGAGTAGACAAGAAGCGGGTTCGTGCGACTCCGCCACCGGGCGGCCAGGCCGTTTCCAAGAGCCAGGCCCGCCATGAAGCTCGAAAGCACCAGGCTCGAGGCCCACACGCTGTTGCCAAAGACCAGCCCCGCCTGCCGGAACCAGATGTGCTGGAAGATGAGGGCGGAAACGCCGGAGAGGAAGAAGATCGCGTAGATCAATGTGTTTCTTTCGTTTGAGTCTAGGTGAAACAAAAGTAAACCGCGCTCGAGCATCTAAGCTTCCCCGCGCATGACGCTGAGCGCGCGGGACATCCGGATCGGGCTGACCCTGGCCGTTCTGATCGTGGCGGCGAATGCGGGGTACGTCGCATCGCAGCTCGGTTTCGTTCATCGGCCGCGGCAGGTGATGGAGACCGATCATCGCCACTACATCCACATGGCCACGAATCCTGAGGAGCCCGAGGATCCCCCCTACGCCTTCCGAGTCGTGGCGCCCCGCATCGCGCGCGGTCTCATGGCGATGGGCTTCTCGGTCAACCAGGCCTTCTACCTCCTGACCCAGGCCTCGCTGGTCGCATTCCTCGCCTGCGTCTTCCTCTTCCTCCGCGCCCGCGGCTTCACCGGGGAGATTTCCGGGCTCGTCATCGCGCTCATGGGGCTCACCCAGGGCGCGGTGCGCTGGTTCGAATATCAGTACTGGATGTCCGACCCCCTCTGCATGGCCCTTGTCGCGGCCGCCGTCCTCGCGATCCAGCTGGAAACGCCCTGGCGTCTCGCGATCCTGCTTGGTTTTGGGGCGGGCTTCGTGCGCGAAAGTTTCGTCCTCGTCCTTCCCTTCGCTTTCTTTCACACGCTGAAACGCCATGCTCTGCGCGAGGCCGTCCTTCGCACCGCCGCGATCGCCGCCGCCTTCCTGACCGTCTCGTGGACCCTGCGCGCCTTGATCCCACCCATCGCTCCCGACGACTGGTGGTCGGGCATCGTCGACAGCATGGCTTTCCGGGCGCGCCACTTCTGGGACAAACAGTGGTACGTGCTCACCATCGGGACCTGGGGAGTGTTCGTGCCGCTGGCCCTCGCCGACTTTCGAGGTTTCGCGCGGCGTGTCCGCGAGAATCTCGACCTCACCTTCCTGGTCCTCGCGACCTACGGAACGCTCATCATCTCCAACAACACCGAGCGTCCTCTCGCGTATGCCTGGCCCGCGGTGGCCGCCGCGGGGGCGGCCGGACTGCGCGCGCTGACCGCGACGATCCCCACGCCTTTCCGCGATCCCTTTCAGCGCATCGCCGCCATCTGCCTCGGCGCGCAGATGGCGCACTTCGGTCTCACCCGCTGGCACGACCTGTCGGGATCGAGCCTCTATCAGCCGGCGAACTTCATCGTCGCGGGAATAATGTCGGCCCTGCTGCTGGTTTGGGGCCTTTCCTTTGCTAGGCTGAAGCCGAACTGAAGGCCTGCCACCGCGTTTTTTGTGGGCCGCAGATCAAGGAGGGTTGCCCCGCATGGGCCCCATCGCACCCTCCCCCCAAGTTGCCGCTCAAGGAGCCTCGCTTAAGACCTATGTCCACCGTGTATCGCATCGGCGAAGTCACAGACGACTACTGCACGTCCTGCCATCTCTTGCTCTCGCACGATATCTCGAGCGTAGTGAACGATCAGATCGCCAAGACCACCTGCCGCACGTGCCACAACACCCACGACTACAAGCACGCGAAGATCCCCAAGCGGCCGGCGAAGAAGGAAGAGACGAAGCAGAGCCTGATGGAACAGGTGCTCCGCAACATGCCGCAGATGCCGCAAATGCCGCCGGCGCCCGCCCCCAAACCCCGCCGCGACCTGTGGGCCACTCTCGGCCGCATCAATGAGAAGAAGGAGCAGGACGGAGGCGAGACGCAGTGAGCCGGGGCGAAGAGGTCCGCGTCCCCGCGATTCTCGAAAAGAAGCGCGACGGACACGCTCTCAGCAAGAGCGAGATCGACTTCCTGATCGCCGGTTACACGAAGGGCGATGTGCCCGACTATCAGATGGCCGCCTTCGCGATGGCCGTCTATTTCCGCGGCATGACCGATGTCGAGATGACCGATCTCACCCGCGCGATGTTGTATTCGGGCGAGGTCCTCGATCTCTCCGAACTCGACGGACCCAAGGTCGATAAGCACTCGACCGGTGGCGTGGGCGACAAGACAAGCCTCATCCTC
The DNA here is from genome assembly GCA_964494295.1 of uncultured Acidobacteriota bacterium. GTDB lineage: Bacteria > Acidobacteriota > Vicinamibacteria > Fen-336 > JAGNNV01 > JAGNNV01. Next base: position 3,309 of record CAZBTT010000108.1, on the reverse strand, counting down.
GCCCCGCTCGTGGCGGCCTGCGGGGCCTACGTGCCGATGATCTCGGGCCGGGCGCTCGCCCACTCGGGCGGCACCCTCGACAAACTCGAGTCGATTCCCGGCTTCCGCGTGGGCCTCTCGCTCGACGAGTTTCGCGCCACTTTGCGCAAACACCGCGTCTCCTTCATCGGCCAGACGAAGGAGATCGCCCCCGCCGACAAGAAGCTCTACGCGCTGCGCGACGTCACCGCCACCGTTCCCTGCCTCCCCCTGATCACCGCCTCGATCATGGGCAAGAAGCTCTCCGAGGGCCTCGACGCCCTGATCCTCGACGTGAAGACGGGTGACGGCGCTTTCATGCAGCGCTACGAGGACTCGATCGCGCTGGCCGAGCGCATGGTCGCGATCGGCAAGGGCATGGGCAAGCGCGTGGCCGCGGTGATCACCGACATGAACGAGCCGACCGGCCTCATGATCGGCAATTCGCTCGAGATCGAGGAATCGATCCAGGCGCTCCGCGGCGGTGGCCCGAAGGATCTCGTCGACCTTTCCGTCGAACTCGCGGCCTGGATGCTGGTGCTGGCCGGGCTTCAACCCGACCTCGACGCGGGCCGGACAAAGATCCGCGAAAAGATCGCTTCAGGCGCGGGCCTCGAGATCTTCCAGCGCGTCATCGAAGCTCAGGGCGGCGATCCGCGCGTGTGCGACGACCCGAGCCTTCTGCCCCACGCGGCGAAGCGGCGGGAGATCCGGGCGGAGTCGGGCGGCTACCTGTCCAAGGCCGCGTGCCGCGCGATCGGCGAAGCGTCGATGCTGCTCGGCGCCGGGCGCGACACCGTGGCCGATGTGATCGACCCCGGCGTGGGCATCGTCCTCGGGCGCAAGGTCGGCGATGCGGTCGACCGCGGCGATCTGCTGGCGACCCTTCATTACAACGACGAAGCGCGGCTCGATCGCGCCCTCGCCCGACTGAACGGCGCGTTTGCCGTCTCGAGCGATCCTGTGGCGCGGCCTCCTCTCGTCCTCAAGGTGATCGAGTAGCTTGAGCGCGCCTGGAGTGACCGGCTTTGGCTTCGCTGCGGCCGTTCTCGCTCTTCTCATTTCTTCTGCCTGCGCCACGGCCCCGAAACGAAGAACGCCTCTCGCGACCCGCCCCGCGCCAAGGATCGGAGCCACCGCCACGGGTACGGCTTCGTGGTACGGGCCTGGCTTTCACGGCAAGCGCACCGCGTGCGGCGAGCGCTTCGATCAGGAGGCCCTCACCGCCGCGCACGGCTCCTGGCCCTGTGGAACGAGAGTGCGAGTGACGCTTCTCTCTACCGGCAAGAGCGCACTGGTCGTGATCAACGATCTCTTTCCGAGGCACAAGGGCCGGCTGATCGACGTCTCCCGCGGCGTCGCCCGCGCGATCGGGCTCATCGGACCGGGGACGGGAAAGGTGAAAGTGGAGGTGGTGAAGCCATGACCGACGATCCCGAGCGGAAGAAGAGCATGCGCGAGCAGGTCGAGGAGTACAAACGGAAACAGCGCGAAGCGGAGGGGAAAGCGCAGGACTTCACGGGCGAGGATTCGGACGACTCCGACCCGGACTGGGATGCAAAGGAGTTGGAGGACCTCGAGGCGAAGGTGAGAGACGGGCTGGGGCGCGGCCCCAACGTCGGGAAGATCGTGGGCGGCATCTTCACCGCCATTGGTCTGCTGCTCCTTGTGACGTCGGGGACGATCCTCTACTTCACCCAGGCCTCCATGGCCGCAGAGGTGGAAGCGCCGGGAGTGGTGGTCCGGAATGAGCTGCGGCACCACGAGAAGTCGTCGAATAGCTCGTCCTCATCGCGCGGCAGCACGGACCTCTGGCACGCGGTGGTGGAGTTCAAGCTCGCGGACGGCACGCCGAAGACCGTGGAGATGAGCGCGGGCAACTGGCCCAAGGCGTTTGACGAGGGCGAGGCGGTCACTGTCCGCTACGACCCAAGCAAGCCGCTCAAGGCCCGCATCGCCGGCGACTTCGGCATGGAATACTTCCCCACGATCATCACCGGGTTCCTGGGCTTTGTCTTCTTCGTCGTGGGCGCCTCGGTCTGGCGCTTCCTCGGAAGGGCGTAGTCGCTACTTCTTCTGGGCGAAACTGAAACCGAAGCGGCCCTTGATGCAAAGGTGGCCGCTGGTCACGTAGTGATCGGCGGGTGACGTCACTTTCACGATCTCGTTGTCCTGAACGTGAAGCTCGAGATCGCAGCCGACCCCGCAGTACGGGCAGATCGTGGACGTGACCTTCTGCTTCGACTCGTCCCACGTGCCGTCTTTCCTCATCCGGTGTTCGCTGTTGAACATCAGCGCCCCCGTGGGACAGACGCCGATGCAGTTGCCGCAGTAAACGCAGGCCGAGTCGGTAAGCGGCACCGCGTACTCGGTGGAAATACGCGCGTCGAAACCCCGCCCGGCCACCGCGATAGCGAAGGTGTGCTGCGCGTCCTCGCCGCAGGCCTCGACGCACTTGTAGCAGAGGATGCACTTGCTGTAGTCGCGCATGTAGAGATCGTTGTCGATCTTCTCGGGCTGGGCCACGGTCGCGGCCTTCGAGACATCGGGGGCCTCGTGGTGACCGGGCTCGGTGTGGTCGCGGTCGTAACGCGACTCCGGCGCGGGTGCTGCGGCATCGGCCCCGAAACGCGCCGGATCCGCCTCGTACTTCTCGATCCACTCGTGTGTCTTGGCGGTGGCGGTGGAAAGATCCACCGACGAAGCCAGGAACTCGAGAACCAGCTTGCGCGAGTGACGGACCCGGTCGCTGTCGGTCTTCACCTTCATCCCGGTTTCTGCTTTGCGGGCGCAGGCGGGAACGAGGACGCGCGCGCCTTCGAGTTCGACCACGCAGACCCGACAGGCATTGACTGGGGTGAGGTTCGTGGCGAAACACAGGGTCGGCGTCTCGATCGCGGCCGATCGGCAGGCATCGAGAATCGTCTGGCCTTCCCGCACCTTCACCGGGCGGCCGTCGATTTCAAGGGCGACCATGCGCACGGGCGCCTCGATCGGGATGAAGCCCTGGGTGCTCACCTGACGCCTCCCTCGAACATCCTGAGCCGGGTCACCGCCGATTGAACCACCGAGGCCGCGGTCTGGCCGAGGCCGCAGATCGACGCATCCTTCATAACCTGGGCGATCTCCTCGAGAAGCTTGAGTTCGTCCGCCACCGTCCCGCGCGTCCGCTTGAGAGCGATGCGGTGAAGGGCCTCCTCCTGCCGCACCGTGCCCACTCGACACGGCACGCACTGTCCGCACGATTCGTCGCGGAAGAACTGCGCGATGCGGAGGAGCGTGTCGACGAGA
>CAZBTT010000107.1:0-11888 GCA_964494295.1 uncultured Acidobacteriota bacterium | reverse complement strand
GCCACGGTGGTGCCGGGGGAGGATGAAGGCACGCCGTTTCGCGATGATTGGGATCAGCGGGCCCGTGTGGGCCTCGACTTCAAGATGGGGCTTGGACCAAACCTCACTCTCGAGTCGACGATCCGGCCCGACTTCGGTCAGGTCGAGGCCGATCCGGCCGAAGTCAACCTCTCCGCTTTCGAGACCTTCTTCTCCGAAAAGCGACCGTTCTTCACCGAGGGCGCTTCGATCTTCAATGGAGTGGAGGGCTACTTCTACTCCCGCCGCATCGGGGGAGCGCCCCGCGGCGACGCTTCCGGGGATGCAGTCGAGTATCCCCGTAGTTCCGTGATCCTGGCCGCCGCGAAACTCTCGGGCCGTCTCGCGTCCGGCTTGACGGTCGGAGGGCTCTTCGCGGTCACCGACGACGAATCCGCGCGCGTCTTCGACGGGGGCACACGACGGGTGAGCCAGGTGAAGGTCGGCCCGCGCACTTCGTACGGCGTGGTTCGGGTCAAACAGGAACTTGGCGAGAACGGCTCAGGAGTTTCCTTCTTCGTCTCCGGGGTCGTGCGCGACTTCGATCGAAAGGGTCCGTTGGCCGGGCTTTACAACCGGAACGCCTTCACCACCGCGATCGATTTCACTCACCGCTTCGCCAGCCGGAGGTACGTGCTGGGCGGTAACGCGGGTTACACGAGAGTGGCGGGAGAACCCGGCAACATCGAACGTCTGCAGCGATCGAGCGCACGGTATTTCCAGCGGCCCGACGCCACCCACGTGCGCCTCGACCCGAATCGTCGTTCGCTCGAAGGAGGCTCGGGCGCCCTGAGATTCGCCAAGGCCGAGGGGAATGTCACCTTCGACGTGTCGGCGGGTTTCGAGACGCCCGGGACCGAGCGCAATGACATCGGTTCCCTTCAGACTGCCGATGGCCGGTTCGTGTTCGCCTCGCTCGAGTACCGGCAGCCGAAGCCGGGTTTCTTCTACCAGTGGTCCACCGGCGTCTCCGCGAACGCAGAGGAGAACCACGCCGGCGAACTCCAGAGCCGGGAGATCGAGGCGCGGGCTCAGGTCACCTGGCGCAATTTCTGGGAGACCTCCCTCGAGGTCGAACTCCAGGGCGCGGCGCAGGATCAGCGCCTCACGCGCGGAGGACCCAGCATGGGCAAGCCGCGAGGATGGAGCATCGATCTTGAAGGGGGGAACCGGTTCCAGAGCCCGAAGCGCTTCTATCTCTCTCTGGACGCTGCGGGCGATGAGAACGGTGGGTCGGCGCGGGGCGTGAGCGGCTCCCTCTCATGGCAGGTGAGCCCGCGCGTCTCTCTCCAGCTCAACCCGGAATACGAGGTCTCGACAACCGCGCGTCAATACGTCACTACCCTCGATGGAGGTCGAGCCGCGACCTACGGCCAGCGCTACGTTTTTGCGGCGGTCGATCAGCGGACGTTGCTGACCCAGTTTCGCGCCAGCCTCATCCTCAAGCCCGATCTCACGCTTGACGTCTACGCCGAACCCTTCGCGGCGAGCGGCCGCTATCGTGACTACGGCGAGCTTCTGGCTCCGCGAAGCCGCGCGCTTCGGGTTTACGGCGAGGACCAGACGCAGCTCCTCGCCAATCCAGACGGGACGCGGACGGTCCGCGATGGCAACGCGACGTTCACCATCGACGACAACGACTTCCGTGAGCTTTCTTTCCGCAGCAATGTGGTGCTCCGATGGGAATACCGTCCGGGAAGCACCTTCTACGCGGTGTGGCAGCAGGATCGGTCGGATTCCGCGCGGTTCTCGAGGGCCGGTTTTTCCGACCTGCTCGACTCGCTTTCCGCCCGCGGCGACAATATCTTCGCGCTGAAGGCGAGTTTCTTCTGGGGTGGGAAATAGGCAAGGCAGCCGGTTTCATTTCGATGGGGGCGGACATGAGCAAGGTGGCGGCGGCGATCGTTCTGGCGATGGTGGGCGGAGTGGTGGCGCAGGCGGCCCCCGCCCGCTTTGTTGAAATCAGCAGTCCTCATTTCACCGTGGTGACGAACTCCGGCGAGAGGGAGGGCCGGCGCACGGCCTGGCAGTTCGAGCAGATTCGTCAGGCCCTTCTCGTGGTCTGGCCCTGGGCGAAGATCGACGGAGGGCGGCCGATCACGATCTTCGCGGTTAAAGACGAAGCGACGCTCAAGACCCTCGGTCCGCAGTACTGGGAGGGGAAGCGCTACCGTCCCGCGTCCTTCTGGGCGACGGGGGAGGATCGGCAGTACATAGCGCTTCGCACCGACATCCCCGAGCCGTCCGACGTCGGAGAAAATCCTTACCAGTCGGCGTACTGGAACTACGCGAGCCTCGTGTTTCATCGATCGATGCCTCGCGGCGTGCCCGAGTGGTACAGCCGGGGAGTCGCGGAAGTGCTGAGCAACACCATCGTTCGCGAGAAGGAACTCCATGTCGGTCGGCTCATGCAGCACCACCTCGATCGGATGCGGCAGGCCGTCGCCATTCCCCTGAACGACTTCCTCTCCGCGGGCCCCGGCTCGCGCTACCTCACAAGTGAGGTGGACGCGGCGCTCTTCGAATCGCAATCCTGGGTGTTTGTCCACTACCTCATGTTCGGGAATCGCGGGGAGCACAGCGCGCGGGTCAACAGTTTCAACCGCCTGCTGCTGACCGGCACTCCGCCGGATGTGGCGATCAAGGAAGCATTCGGCCCGGACATGCGGCCGTTCCACGATGGCATGCGCGACTACCTTCGTAAGTCCATCTTCCAGTACGCGAGGATCCCGGTGGCTCTTGACCTGAAGTCCGAAGGTTTCCCTTCGCGCGGTGTGGCGGAGGCCGATTCCGCGGCGTTGCGGGCGAACCTCCTCATGGCGATGGGACGGCCGGTCGAGGCTCGGGTTTTCGCGGCCGAGGCGGGCAAGGCCGATCCAAAACACCCCGGTCCTTTCGAGGTCGAGGGGCTGCTTCTCGATCGGGAAGGGAAGCGCGAGGAGGCTTCGGCCGCGCTCGAGAAGGCGGTGCAGTCTGGTTCGAGCAGGGCCCAGATTCACTATCGGCTCGCCCGCCTGCTTCAGCCCGCGGGCGGGGGAGCGCCCCCCGACCGCGCCATCAGCGAAAGGACCGCGGCTCTCCTCGAGCGCGCGATCGAAATCGAGCCCGGGTTCGCCAACGCGCTTTCGTTCCTCGCCGATGTGAAAGTGAACCTCGGAGCCTTCGCGGAGGCGGTGGTCCTCGCGGACAAGGCCATGCAAACGGAGCCCTCGTCGATGTATCACCGGATGTCCCTTGCCCGCGCTTTGTGGAACGCCGGCCGCCACAATGATGGAGTTGCGGCGGCGAAAACAGCGCTGGCCGTTTCCCAGACGGATCAGGAGCGAGGTTACGCGCAGCGGTTTCTCGACTTCGCCCGAGAACAGTCCGCGAGACTACAGACGCGCTCGACGGCCGGCTCCGCGAACGGCCAGACCGATTCGACCGGCGGGGTCAGCCCGGGCGTCGAGACCCGCGGAGCATCGCCGGCGCCGATCCGGCTGGGTTCTTCCGCAGCCGCGATCGGGCGGTGTTTCGCGCAGCGCGACAACGCCGCCTGCGCCGAAGCCTTGCCCCAGTTGAGCGCCTCGTGCGACCAGAAAGAAGGCGAGGCTTGCCGCGGACTGGGATCGCTCTACAATGGCGGTTTCGGTGTGCCGGTCGACAAGGCCAAGGCCGCCGCCGCCTACGACACGGGGTGTCGGGTCGCCCAGGATCTGCCAAGCTGCGCCCGCTACGCTGTGCTTCAACACCAGGGCCTGGCGTTAGCGCGCGCCGCCGCGACCGGCCTCGCCACGCTCGAACGACTCTGCGGAGAGAAGGTGGATGACGCGTGCATTGGATGGGCCCTGCTTCTCGCCGCCCCTCCTGAAAGGCTGGATGTTCCGAAGGCGCGGGGTCTGCTTCAGACCTCGTGCGATCGCGGTTACGAAGAGGCGTGTCGGATTCTCAAGTCGATGCCGGTTCGCTGAGGCGGCGGACTTCCTAGGAACAGCTCCCCTGGCGCGCGACCGTGACGTGGGCGCCTCTGGCCATGCAGGCGTTCGAGTAGGTGACGCCGTCCGAGCCGCATACCGGCGCGAACTCGAGAGTGCAAGCGAGGAGTTCACATTTCCCCGTGGCGCAGACCGAACCACGCGCGCACATGTCGTCGCGTGTGCAGTCGGGTTCGGGGCTGCCGCAAGCGGAGGCGAAAACCAGAAGGATCAGGGCGATTCTCTTCATTGGGCGAGGATCGTAGCGGACGGCCCCGGCCGATGTGAAGTCCCGCGCGGACGGTTTGACATCCCGCCGCCGGCGGGAGCATGATCCCGGGCCAAGGCGATCAAGTCCGCGCCTCACTCTCCAAGTTCCTCCCCCCGCGAGGATGCAACGAGGGCAAAGGGGTCACCAAACCTCGGGCGAGTCGGCGACGTTTTCTTTTCTTCAGCTGCGGACTTTGAGGCGGGGGCTTGAAGGCCAAGGCTATTGAAGAAAGAAAAACTGTCATGACTCAAGCAGCCAAACTCAAAAGCGTCATCCGCGCCCGCGCGCGCAAGACCGGCGAGAGCTACACCACGGCGAGGCGTCAGGTCCTCGCCTCCCGGCCCGCCACCCTGCAAACGGTTCCTCAAGCCGAGCCCGAGACGAAGGCCCCGGCCCCCGCTCCGGGAGCGCCCTCTGTCCGCGATCCTCGGGTGCCGCGCGGCGAGTTGTCGAACAAGACCGCGATCAAGAGCACGGGACACGATCTCGAATACTGGTTCAAGGTCCTCGACACGTTCGGCAAGGCGAACGGTCATACGAAGGCGGCCGAGTTTCTGTACTCCGAGCACAGGGTGCAGGCCTGGCACGCCCAGATGATCACGGTGACGTGGGAGCGCCGCCGCGGCTTGCGGGAGGAGAACCAGAGCTGCACCGGGACGTTCCAGGTGTCGGTGTCGCGCAGCATCCCCGCGTCGACGGACTGGATCGTCGACTTCATAAACGACGCCAAAGCCCGGAAGCAGTGGCTCAAGGCGTCCTCACCCGCGCTTCGCAAGGCCATGGAGGAGGCATTTGCAGGCGGCAAGAACATGGAGACGAAGAAGGCCGGCTACGCTCGCATGCGCTACAAGTGGCTCTCGTCCGTGGTTGAACTCCGCGTGTACGGCAAACCCGGAGAAAAGTCGAGCATCGTGGCCGACAGTTCCGACCTTCCCGACAAAGACGCGGTGGCGGTGCGGCGCGAAGCCTTCGCGCAGGCCCTGGACCGATTGCGCGACATCGCGGCGGGGATCTGATCAGCCCGCGGAGCGCAGGGTAAAGAAGAACGTCGAGCCGCGGCCCGCTCCTTCGGACTCGACCCACACCCTTCCGCCGTGGGCCTCCACGATCCGCTTCACCAGTGCGAGGCCCACGCCGGTCCCCTCGGTTCCCGGGGCCAGCTTCTCGAAGAGTTCGAAGACCTTGTCGCGGTGACGCGCGTCGATACCGATGCCGTTGTCGCTCACGAACAGGGCGGTTTCGCCCTTGATTTCGCGAACGCCGAGGCGCACAACCGGGTCTTTCTGCTGGCCCATGAACTTGGCCGCGTTCTCGACGAGGTTCTGGACCACCTCCACCAGACGCCGCCGGTCGCCGCGGATCACGGGGAGCCCGGCCGCGATCTCGAACCTCACGCCACGATCGAGCAGGGGTCCGCGAAGCAGGTCCGCCGCATCCTGGGCGACCTCCGCCATGGATACGTTTTCGTCGGGGTTCAAGACGCGTCCCACGCGTGAGAGTTCGAGCAGATCCCGGAGAAGATCCTCCATCTTCGCGGCGGCCCGGTTGATCCGGCTCGCATCTTCTGTGAAGGCGGCCATGTTGCCCGCCGCCGCACTCGCCTCGAGGTGGCCCATGTAGCCGCGGATCGTGATCAGGGGACTCTTGAGATCGTGCGAGACCGTGTAGGTGAACCGTTCCAGTTCGGCGTTCTTCACTTCGAGCAGCCGGTTCGCCTCCTGTATCTCGATCATCGACCGCTCGCGTTCGGTCACGTCCCGGAAAGTCCACACCCGTCCGACCGTGGTGTCGCCGAGCCGCTGGGGGCGGGAGAAACGCTCGAATACCCGACCGTCCTTGAGACGAAGCACGTCGTAGCTCTCGGCGTCGGCCTGGGCCAGGATTTGACGAGCGCGCGCCAGGAACCCCTCGGGATCGAGCAACTGCTCGACCGCGTGACGCGCGAGTTCCTTCACATGCCGTCTCGTGGGGGTCAACATCTCGGGGGGGACGCGCCACATTGCGCCGAAACGCTCGTTCACATCGACGATGCCGCCCTGCGTGTTCTCGACGAGGATGCCGTCGGTGGCGGAGTCGAGGGTCGCGCGCACCAGCGACAGAGCGTGCCGCAGTCCCTCCTCCGCGCGCTTCTGGGCGGTGATGTCGCGCTGGGTCGACCAGGTCCGGATGAGCGCGCCGTCCTTGAGGATGCCCACCACCGAACTCGTGGTCCACCGGGAGGCGCCCTTTTCGTCGATCCAGTTCGTCTCCCATTCCGTGGGCTCAAAGCCCGAAGCGATGAAATCCCGCACGTTGTCGGTGTTCGACACCACCGCGCGCAGCCGCCGGACCTCCGAGAACATCCGGCCGGTAAGTGCGTCCGCGTCCTTGAGCCCGTAAAGCCGGGCCATGGCGTCGTTGCACTCAGCAACATAAGCGTGCTTCACGACGTGGTCGAACTGCTCGTCGACGCTCGCACCCTTCGGGAAAGGAGCGTTGAACTCCCAGCGCCAGATCCCCTCGGTGCTGTGGGCCACGAAAGCCCGGTAACGCTCTTCGCTTTCTCGCAGCGCCGTGTCCGCCTCGGCGATGCTTTTGGTGCGGGTTTCCACCAGCGCCCGCAGGGATCTTGTCCAAAACACTGAGCCCAGGAGCACGCTGGCGATGGCCACAAGGAAGGCCCCGATGAGACCGGCGAACTCCTTGAGCGACCGCGGTCTCGGCGCTTCGGTGAGATGCTTCTCGACGATTCGGCTGAACTCTCCCGACTCGCGCAGAGTCCGCAGGGCCGGCCCGATCCAGGCCATCTCCGCTTCGCGGCCCCTGGACGTGGCCAGCCGATACGGCGAGGCCCTGACGATCACTTCGTGCGCGTTGTTCACCCCGAGACGGGCGAGGGCGGTGCGCAGCACAAGTGCGTTTCCCGCGATCGCGCTCGCCTGCCCTTTTCTCATCAGGTCGATCGCGGCTGCATGGTCACGCACGCTCAGGACGGTTGGCCGCGATGCCTCGGGCAGGGCCATCAGCAACTCGTGGGTCATCTCGCCTTCCTGAACGGCGACGCGCTCATCGCGCAGGTCCATGACGCTCTCCGGATAAGCCCTCCGGCCGGCGGGGAAGAGAACCGCGAGACGCACCGTCCAGGTCTCATCGAGGAATCCGATGCTCCGCGCCCGCTCCTCCGTGTAGGCCAGGCTCATGAGGTCGATGCGCCCGGCCTCCATTTCCTGGCGGATATCGTTCCACTTGCCGAGCCGGATTTCGAGCGATCGACCGGTCACTCGAGCGAGGGCGCGGACCAGGTCGACGTTGACGCCCTGCGGACGCCCCGAAGCATCGAGGAACTCGTAAGGCGGCGACGCGTCACCGCCGCCATACACCAGATCCGCTGCGCCGGTCTCCTCCTGGGGGGGTCGGGTTCCGGGGGCGCCTTGCCCGAACGACAGGGCCGCACACACCAGGGTGAGGAGGAGCGCGCCTGCCTGGATTGTCCGCGAATAGAAGGAAACCTCCACCGGAGGGCGAAGGTTACCGCGACGTCGCCCGGTATCCTCGGGCTCCATGAAACGGCGACACCGAATCCGAACCCACGGGACGGCTCCTTGAAGGGCGGCCTTCGCCAGAAGCGCGTCAGCGAGCCTCATCCCATCACCGTGGACGGCCTCGAGCTGATCTGGGAGAAGCGGCATCCCATTCACCTCGACTGGCGCAAGGAACTGAAGGGGCTTTCGGTTTCGGTCTGGGTGCGGCCGGGGAAAACCAAGGAGCTGATTCTCGAGGTTCACTTCGAGTTCTTCGGGATCGACCGTCTTCCGAACACCGAGCGCTGGAACGAGATCCTCGGCCGCGCGATTCGTTCCGCCATGGAGTCCGGCTGGGACCCGCACTCGCGGGGTGCGGCGTTTCGTCACACTCCGGCCTGAGCGGTCGCCTGATTTGGTCCGTGGGACATGTGTTTCATAGAGTGAAACATGCCCGCCAAAACTCCTGCCTCGAAGTCCGATCGGGCCGTGCGGAAGTCGGGCGTGCGGAAGGCGTACTCGAGCCGCCTGCTTGACCGCTCGGTCCTCCTCCTCAAGATCCTCGCGACCGGGCCGGTCGAAAAACGGCTGGCGGACTTCGCTGAGGCCGGGCTGCACAAGAGCACATCCCTTCGCCTTCTCGAGGCTTTGCGGCGTCATGGGCTCGTCTCCGTGGATCGCGAGTCCGGCCGTTATCGTCTCGGCCTCGGTCTTTACGAGTTGGGTCTCGCAGCGGTGTCGCGCCTCGACGTTTCGCAGTGCGCACCCCCGTTCCTCGAGGCCCTCGCGGCCGACACGGGCGAAAGCGCGAGCCTCGGGATCTTCGAGGATCCTGAGGTGGTGCACATTCTCCGCATCGAGAGCCAGCAGCCGCTCCGGCTGCCCTCACTCGCCGGCCGGCGCAGCCCCGCCTACTGCACGGGGATCGGCAAGGCCGTGCTGGCGCATCTTGATCCGGACCGGCTGGAGAAGTACCTCGCCGACGTGCGTCTGCACCCACGAACACCCAGGACGCTCACGAGTGTCGACGCACTGCGCGCCGACCTGCGACGGGTTCGCTCGCGGGGCTGGTCAATCGACGATGAAGAGATCTTTCCCGGCCTGCGGTGCGTGGCTGCTCCGATCTTCGGTCTCGACGGTCGCGTAATCGCGGGGGTGAGCGTGGCGGGCCCGACGAGTCGCATGCCCAAGGACCGGTTGCCTGAGGTGAGCGTCAAGGTCATGTCGGCCGCCGGGGAAATATCTCGGCGGCTGGGATACCGAACCCCGGCTCTCTCTCGCTGATCCGGGACCTTGGAGCCAAACTCCAAGGACCTGCATCGCCCCCTGCAGCGTCGTTTCACGCAGTGAAACCTGCAGTTCGTTTTGCGGAGATGGGCGTTTGTCGCTCGCCACCTAACCATCTACGGACAGTGGATTAAGCCGCTCGGCGTTCGCGAGGATCTGGGGGGGGCGCGGCAAGGCGGCACGACGGTTGCTCACCCCAGCCTCTAGAAATGCGGGGCGGATTCAACTCGCTTTATTTCAATTGAGGTGATCATGCGAAGCACGAAAGTACTGGCGATGTCTCTCTTCCTGACGGCCCTTGCCGCGGCTCCGCCCGCCCTGGCTCAGCAGGGGACGGCTGAGATCCGCGGCCGGGTGGCGGATTCGAGCGGCGCCGCCGTCCCCGGCGCGACCGTGACCGTTCGAAATCAGGCAAGCGGCGTGTTCCGCCAGGGCGTTACGAATGCCGAGGGTACTTACTTCCTGTCCGGCGTTGTCCCCGGGCAATATGAAGTGACGGCGGAACTCTCCGGCTTCCGCAAGTACTCGCACAAGAACGTCCGGCTCGAGGTGGGAAAGACCGCGACCGTCGACATCAAGCTCGAAGTGGGCGGTCTCTCCGAGGAACTCACGGTCTCGGCCGACGCACCCATCGTCGACGTGACTTCGAAAGAGGTGGGCGGCAGTCTCACGAGCGTGGACCTCGTCTCCCTGCCTTCCATCAATCGGAATTTCGTCGGATTTCTCGGCCTGCTGCCCGGGATCGTGCCGAGCATCTCCACCGAGTCCTTCGGCTCGGACTCGGTCAACGCCAACGGCCAGGACGCCCGGAACAACAACTACCTCGTCGACGGCGCCAACAACAACGACGACGTCATCGGCCAGCGCGCAGGCACCCAGGCTCGTACTCCGGTTGAATCGATCCAGGAGTTTCAGGTCCTGACCAGTCAGTACGACGCGGAGTTCGGCCGCACCAGCGGCGCGGTGGTGAACGCGGTGACCAAGCAGGGTGGGAACGCCTTCAAGGGCTCGCTCTTCTACTTCCTTCAGGACGCCTCGATGACCGAGAAGGACTTCTTTACCAAGCAGAACAACACGAACAAGCCGGATACCCGGTTCCAGCAGTTCGGATTCACTCTGGGCGGGCCGGTCATCAAGAACAAGGCCCACTTCTTCACCAGCGTCGAGCGCGTCCAGAACGACCGCGCCGCCACCATCAACATCCCCGCGCGGCCGGAGTTCAACGCATCTCCGGTCACACAGGACCGAGTCTGGAACACCCTCGTGCGCTTCGATCACCAGATCAACGCCAAGCAGTCCTGGAACATCCGGTGGTTGCGTGAGACCTCTCCGCAGCGCAATCAGATAATCGGCGCGGTCACCCAGGCGGCGTCGCGCGAGGAGTCCGACCTCGACCAGACGGTGGTCGCCACGCTCAACTCGTCTTTCGGGAACACGAAATTCAACACCTTCCGCGTGGGTTTCACGCAGGAGGATGTGGCCTTCGCGAACCCCAACTTCAACGCCAACGGAGGCCGCGGCGACCAGCTTCAGCCGACCCTGCAATTCCAGACCTTCACCGACCAGCAGAGTTCCGTCATGCAGGCGCGGGTGAACGACGCCTACCAGTTCGACAACACCTTCTCCTGGTTCATCCCGGGTTCGAAGGGCGATCACAGCATCCGCGCCGGCCTCCAGTACGAATACGTGAAGGTCTTCTCGAGCGCCCAGGACAACTGGAACGGCACGTTCAGCTTCTCGCGCAGCAACGCCGCCTTCAACCCCGCCGATCCGCGGACCTATCCCGATCGACTGTCCGTCCGCGTGCCCGGTCCCTCGGAGTACACCCAGAAGGAGCACTTCTTCACCGCCTTCATCCAGGACAAGTGGAAGACCGGCGATCGACTCACCCTGAGCCTTGGCCTGCGCTATGACCTCGAAAAGATTCCGTTCGAGGAACTCGACAACCCCCGGTTCGCGGATCCGAACGACTACCCGATCGACAAGAACAACGTCGCCCCGCGGCTCGGCTTCGCTTACGACCTCAAGGGTGACGGAAAAACCGCGATCCGTGGCGGCGTCGGTAGGTTCTACGACAAGAGCCACCTGGAACTGGTGAGCGCGATCATCACCGGAGGTGTCTTCTCCCGCTCCTTCGTCGTCAACTTCCCGGCCAACAACATCGATCCCGGACCGTCTGCGGGCCGCTTACCCACGGATCCGTTCCTCGTCAACGGCCCCACGCTCAATCGGGCGCTCCTGAACCAGCGGTTTCCCGAGGGGTCGCGGCTTCGGAACACGGGAACCGTCACCCTCGACAATCCCGAACGAATCATCCCCTACACCGATCAGATCTCGGCCGGCTTCGAGCGCCAGCTCTCGCGCGACATGTCGATCAACGTCGACTACGTCCACGCCTTCGGCCGCGATCAGTTCATGATCCTCAATCTCAATCCCGGCCTCCGCGCCACCACCGCCCGTACCGCGACGATTCAGAGAACCGATCCCAACTTCGTCGGGTCGGTCAATACCTATGTGAACGACGGCCGCACCGAGTACGACGCGATTCTGATCGGCCTGGAGAAGCGCTATTCGCGCGGTTACTCGTTCCGCGTGTCCTACACCTACTCGAACGGCCGAGGAAATACGAGCGGCAATGGTGCTCCGGTCAGCAACTTCCAGCTTTTGAACGATCTCCAGCTCGATCAGAACGAGGGCCCGACCGACTTCGACCGCCCGCACAACCTTGTGTTCAGCGGCTCCGCGATCGTCCCTCGGACCGGCGGCCTCATGTTCTCGACCATCGTCCGCTACGTTTCAGGGACTCCGTTCACGGTGCAGGACACCACACTCGACAACGACCGGAACGGAATCCTCTTC
>CAZBTT010000106.1:6553-11988 GCA_964494295.1 uncultured Acidobacteriota bacterium | reverse complement strand
TCCGCGTTCGAGGACGACATCGACGTGCGCGGTGTGAAGATCGGGTCGCATCGCATCCTCCGCTGCACCGCCCCCGCGCTTCCAAACGCCATCGCGGAGCTTCTTCTCAAGGCGCAGGCCGTCTCGGGGAAGACCTCGCACGCCTACTTCGGCTGGACCGAAGGCAATCCGATCACCTACGTCTTGAAGTACATCTTTCTTGGAGAGGGCGACACCGCGCCGGTGACTCGCGAGGTCCTGAGGCGAGCGGTCAAGAACCCTGAGGAGCGCCCCAGAATCCACGTCGGGTAGCTGCGGCGTCATTCCTGGCGACGCGTGCGCCTCGGTCAGAATACGGACGTGGTCCATCGTCGTGCCGACGCCCCGCCCAAGCAGTTCGAAGAGTTTCGAGCGTCGAGCCTCTACTGCCCTCGGTGTCAGAAGGCTCAGCCGGTGGAGCAGCGTTTGCTTCTGATCCTGCCCGATGGCGAACTTTTCGAGTACGTCTGCCAGTACTGCTGGACGCAGCTGGGCAAGCGCAAGGTCGAGCAGGAACGTCCGCCACTGATCCTCTAGCCGCCCCCCGTGTTGGCCCGGCGATAAGCTCGCGGCGGGATGAGCGACCTCGAGCGGCCGATTGCCGTCATCAACAGCAGCGCGCCCATCCGCATCTGTGACAACGGATCCTGGACCGATACATGGTTCGCGGGACACGGGCAGGTTTTCAATGTGGCGGTCTCTCCGCTGGTTGAGGTTCGGTTGTCGGCCTATCCCGCGCGAACGAGCGCGCCCCGCGTGCTCCTGCATCCGGTGAACCTCGGCGAGTCCTACGAGGTTCGACACGATGCGGCGCCTTGGGGCCCGCATCCGCTCCTCGAAGCGGCCATCGCCTCGATGAAGGTCCCGCTCGAACTTCGGCTCGAGGTGACAATTCACTCCGAGGCGCCTCCGGGAGCCGGTACGGGCACATCCGCGGCGGTCACCGTGGCGCTCATCGGCGCTCTCGACGCTCTTACCCCTGGTCGCCTCACGCCGGCCGAAGTCGCGGCGGCAGCGCTGCGCGTGGAAACCGGAATGCTGGGCCGGCAGTGCGGCGTTCAGGATCAGCTCGCATCCGCGCACGGCGGCATCAACCTCATCGACATGCGTTCGTACCCCGATGCCATCGTTTCGCCCGTCGAGGTGGGGGATCCGATTCTCCGTGAGTTCGAGCGACGCCTTCTCCTCATCTACCTCGGCAAGTCGCACGACTCCTCGGCCATCCACGAGGCTGTGATTCGATCGCTCGAGGACGCGGGGCCCAACTCGCCTCCGATCGCCGAGTTGCGCAGCAAAGCCCCGCGGTCGCGCGACGCCCTCGTCGCAGGCGATTTTCATGAACTCGGCCGCGTGATGATCGAGAGCACCGAGGCGCAGGGAAGACTCCACCCGGCACTCGTCGGCACGGAAGCGCGCCAGGTCATCGAGATCGCGAAAGCGTACGGGGCACTGGGATGGAAGGTCAACGGTGCGGGCGGCGAGGGAGGCTCCCTGACGTTGCTTTGCGGGGAGGACGCGACGCACAAACGGGGGCTCGTGCGCGAGATCGAGCGGGCTTCTCCCGCGTTCAGGAATATCCCTCTTCGCTTGAGCCTTCACGGTCTCCGCGTGTGGGGCCACAACCTTCGCTGAGGGCTCGGTTGGCGGTTAGAGTCCTCGCTTCCCGTTGACTGGAGGTGCCGTGCGAGAACTGTATCCGCCGATTGAGCCGTTCGCCGACCGATTCCTGAAGGTCAGCGATCTTCACACCGTTCACTATGAGCAGGTCGGCAACCCGAAAGGGAAGAAGGCCCTCTTCCTCCATGGGGGGCCGGGCGGCGGCCTCGATCCGAGCTACCGGCAGTACTTCGATCCCGCGAAGTGGCACGTGACTCTTTACGACCAGCGCGGCAGCGGCAAGAGCACGCCGAGCGCGGAGCTTCGCGAGAACACGACGTGGGACCTCGTGGCGGACGCCGAGCGCATCCGCGAGGAACTCGGGATCGATAGGTGGTTGCTCTTCGGAGGGAGTTGGGGAAGCACCCTGGCCCTCGCCTACGCGCAGAAACACCCGGAACGGGTCAGCGGCCTCATCCTGCGCGGCATCTTCCTTCTGCGCCGCAAGGAACTGCTCTGGTTCTATCAGGAGGGGGCCAGCTGGCTCTTTCCCGACGCCTGGGACGAGTACCTGAGGCCCATCCCCGAAGTCGAGCGAGGCGACCTCATGAGCGCCTACCACCGTCGTCTCACGTCCGAGGACCCCGCGGTGCGGAGCGCGGCCGCGAAGGCCTGGTCGATCTGGGAAGGCACCACCAGCCGTCTCCATGTCGACCCCGACTACATCACACGTTTCGGCGGCGACGCCTTCGCCGATGCTTTCGCCCGGATCGAGGCCAACTACTTCGTCAACGGCGCCTGGCTTGCGAGCGACACACAACTGCTGGACGACGTGCCGAAGATCGCGCATTTGCCCGGCGTGATCGTGCAGGGTCGCTACGACGTGGTCTGCCCGGCGGCGAGCGCCTGGGCGCTCCACAAGGCCTGGCCGAAGTCCACGCTCGTGATCGTCCCGGACGCGGGCCACAGCATCAAGGAACCGGGGATCCTGAGCGCGCTCGTCCAGGCGACGGATGATTTCGCGGATCTCTGAGGAGAGCTACAGAGCGTTCCCGACGGGCCGCGACGGCTTCACTTTCTCCGGCTCGGGTGTGAAGTCTTCGCCGGGGTTGATGAAGCGGTCGGTCTCGAACTTGTACTGCTTGTCGTAGAGCTGCCGGTAGCGGCCGTTCGCGGCAAGCAGTTCCGGGTGCGTGCCCCGTTCCACGATCACGCCGCCCTCGAGAACGAGGATCTGGTCCGAGCTGCGGATGGTCGAGAGGCGATGCGCGATCACGAACGTGGTGCGCCCCGCGCGCAGGTTGCGCAGACCGTCCTGGATCATCTCCTCGCTCTCGCTGTCGAGGCTCGAGGTGGCTTCGTCGAGGATCAGAACTCGCGGGTTCGCGAGAATCGCTCGGGCGATGGACACCCGCTGTCTCTGGCCGCCGGAGAGTTTGATCCCCCGTTCCCCGACCACGGTGTCGTAGCCCTGGGGGAAGGCCTTGATGAACTCGTCGCAGTGAGCCACGCGGCAGGCATCGATGACTTCCTCGCGTGAGGCGCCGGGTCTCGCGTAGCCGACGTTCTCCACTATCGTTCCATCGAAGAGGAAGTTCTCCTGCAGCACGGACGCGAGCTGGCTTCGATACTCACCCAGGCGCACGCCCGCGAGGTCCCGCCCGTCCACCAGGATCCGGCCCGTGCTGGGGCGATTGAAAGCCATCACGAGGCTGATCAGTGTGCTCTTCCCCGACCCGCTCGAGCCCACGAGCGCCGTGGTGGTCCCCGCTCGGGCGGTGAACGACACGTGGTTGAGGACGGGAACGCCGGGGTTGTACTCGAACGAGACATCGTCGAAAACGACATCGCCCTTGAGCCGCTCGATCGATGCGCGGCTCGCGTCCTCGTCGGTTTCCGTAGGCATGTCGAGAATCTCGCGGATTCGATCGAGACCCGCGAACGCCTCGGTGATCTGAGTGCCGATCGACGCGATCGAGACGAGCGGCGCCGCGACGAGGCCGATGAAGAAGATGTACATGACCAGGTCGCCGAGCGTCATCTCTCCAGTGAGGATGGCCCGGCCGCCGAGCCAGATCATCAGCACGCCGATCACGCCGATGATGACGGTGCTTCCCGCGGTCGTCGCGGACACGCCGGTCATCGACTTCGCGATGTTGCGGAAGAGCCGGTGCGCGCCCCCGGTGAAGACGATCTCTTCGCGTTTCTCCGCGGTGTATGACTTCACGACCCGGATGCCGCCGAGCGCTTCCGTCAACCGGCCCGTCACCTCGCCCGTGATCTTGCCGCGTTCCTTGAACAAGGGGCGGAGCGTGTTGAACGCGTAGGCCATGCCCCCGCCGAAGGCGGCCAGGGCCAGGATCGTCACCACGGTGAGGTGCCAGTTCAGCCAGAACAAAACGATGAGGCCCATGGTCGCGGTCACGACGCCGCCCACGAGCTGGACCAGGCCCGAACCGACGAGATTCCGGATGCCCTCGGCATCGTTCATGATCCGGGAAACCAGGACGCCGGTCTGCGTGGAGTCGAAGTATCGAACCGGCAGGTGCATGACCCGCGCCTGTACGCGCTTGCGCATGTCGGTGATCGCTCGCTGGGCCGCCACCCCGAGGATCTGCGAGAGAACGAACGAAGTCGCGGCCTGCACCAGGGTGGCGGCGCCCGCGGCCAAAGCTATCGGCATCAGCAGGTCGGCGCGGTTCTTCCCGATGACCTCGTCGATGAGCCACTTCGAGGAAGCGGGCAGGACGAGCCCGGCGACACGGCTCACCAGCATCAGGCCGAGGCCCAGGCCCAGCCGTTTTCGGTGGGACCAGATCAGATCGCGCGCCTCGCGCCACGCGGCGGAACCGGTCACGCGCGTCTTTTCGGGGGCGTCCATGGGGCTCCTTCACTGTACTACGCCCTCCTAACACCCCCCTGCTTCCTCCTGATTCCGGGTGGCCGAGGCCGTATAGTGCGGCGCAACCCACCGCGTTCCCCGCGGACAACCAGGAGGACGAACATGTTCCAACGCATCTCCAACAGCTGGGCTCTCGTGAAGGCCAGCGCCTCGGTCCTGAGCGCCGACAAGGAGTTGATGGTCTTTCCGGCCATCTCGTCCGTGCTCTCCGTGCTGGTGCTGATCACCTTCGCGGTGCCGACGGCCATGGCCGGATGGTTCGATTCCGCGGCTCTTTCTGACTCCGGCTTCCCTGTTGCGGGGTACGTGGTCGGCTTCCTCTTCTACGTAGTCCAGTACTTCGTCATCTTCTTCTGCAACACCGCCCTTGTGGGCGCGGCGCTGATCCGTCTCCGCGGCGGCGATCCCACGGTGGGCGATGGGTTCCGGCTCGCCATGTCGAAGATCACCGTGATCCTCGGCTATGCCGTGATCGCGGCCACGGTCGGAATGATCCTGCGCGCGATCTCAGAACGCAGCGGAGTGCTCGGCAAGATCGTCATTTCGTTCATCGGCCTGGCCTGGAACGTGGCCACGTTCCTCGTGGTGCCCGTGCTCGCGGCCGAGGACATCGGGCCCATCGAGGCGGTGAAGCGAAGTTCGGCCTACCTGCGCAAGACCTGGGGCGAGCAGATCGTGGGGAATGCCGGCATGGGCGCGGTGTTCGGCCTGCTGACGTTCGGCACGTTCCTCGCCGGGATCGCCCTGTTCATCGGAGCGACCATGACCCAGTCCGTGCCCCTGATGGGCGCCGTGGGCGTGGGACTGATCCTGACGCTGATGGCGCTGGCTCTCGTCAGCTCGACCCTGGGCGGCATCTACGCTGCCGCCCTTTACCGCTACGCCGCCGAGGGAGACACCGGCACGTTCTTCAGCCCCG
>CAZBTT010000106.1:0-6453 GCA_964494295.1 uncultured Acidobacteriota bacterium | reverse complement strand
GCCGCCCTTTACCGCTACGCCGCCGAGGGAGACACCGGCACGTTCTTCAGCCCCGACATGGTGAAAGGCGCGTTCCAGCGGAAGTAGTTCGTCGCGGGTCAGCGCAGCGGGGTGAGGTTCTTCGCCTCGAAAGAGAGTTCCTCGTCGGCGATCCTCTGGTCGATGTCGATGTACGCCGACTTCGGATAACCCCGCGTGGCGTCGTACTCGGCGCGGATCGTCGCCGCATCCTCATCGATCGCCTGCTGGATGTCGTCGAAGAGCCCCTCGATCGTCTGATAGGTCGACGACTCGCGCGGAGAGCCGTTCGCGACGGTGACCACGGAGACGATGTTTCCGCCCCGCACGGTGATGGTGACTGGTTCGCGGTATTCGAAGACGCAGAAGCAGCTCCGACTGAAGACGTAGGTGTAGTCGGCGAGTCCCTGAGCGCGCCATTGTTGGCGCGCCTCGGCGAGTCGAGCCTGGTCCTCGGCGTGCGGACCGGAGGGCTCGGTGAGCCCGCAGGCCGCGGCGAGAAGGGCCGAGAGGAGTACGGCAGTTCTGGAAATCCACATCGTGGCCTAAGGCTATCGCCCGACCCGCGATCGCCGGGAATCCTCCGCCTGGCGTGATCGATCTCACCAACCCGCGGACTTGTGATATCCAAGACGCGACTGGTCCGGCGCTGCCGCCTATCGTGCTTCGGACGAGTCTCATGAAGAACCACGGGATCCTGGAAAGAGCCACCATGAAGAACTTACAGGGCAGCAAGATGATGCTTCGGGTGCTGATCTGCTCCCAGCACGATCTCCGACCCGAACTCGCGGAGACACTCGTGGGACGGCAGGGCATCGAGGTCTACCGGGTCGAGAAGTTCGCCGACGCGCGCCTTGTCGGTTCGAGCCTGGGCGTGCAGGTGATCTTCGTGGACCGCGATCTGCCGGACGCCGCCGGTTTCATCCGACGCCTCCGCAAGGAACCGAGCACTCGCGACCGTTCGATCGCGGTGTTGGGTCGCGGCCCGATGCGCCATGGCGATCAGGATCTCATCACCGCCGGAGCGAACGGTTTCTTCCGAATTCCGCCGGACTCGGGTTGGGACGACCGGTTCTCGAAGCTGCTCACGGTGCCTGTGCGGCAGCAGGCGCGGATGGAGGTTCACATCAAGCTGCCGGCCGAGCTTGGATATCCGGCCGCGGTCTTGAACCTCAGCCCCGGCGGCATGCTCCTCGCGACCGACCACGCCCTGCACGTGGGCGACGAGTTCAAGTTCCGGCTGCCTCTTCCCCTCGGAACCACGGTCATCGGCCACGGCCGTGTGGCCCGCGTGGCTCTGCCCACGGGCTACGGCATCGAGTTTCTCGACTTCGACGAGAACGGACGAGATGACGTGCAGACCTTTCTAAGATCCGCCCGCCTCGACTGAGCGCACACATGACTCCGCTTTCCGATCTCCGGCCCGCCCTTCGTTCTCTCGGGCGGGCTCCCGCCTTCACGCTTATCGCGTCATTGACCCTGGCCCTCGGAATCGGATCGAGTGTCGCGGCGTGGGCGTACCTCGATTACCTCAAACAGCCGACCGTCGAGGCGCCGCGGCCCGAACAACTGCGTTTCGTCTACCAGGCCACGCCGGCGGATCCGCGTGGCGGTCTTTCGACTCTCGACCTTCGCGATCTCGAGGCTTCCGCGATGATGCGGCCTCTCGCGGCCTGGCGGCTCTTCTCCTCGTCGCTGGTTTTTCCCGACGCAACTCGCCACGCCTGGGGCCACGCGGTCAGTGGGGATTACTTCGCTCTGTTTGGCTCGCGTCCCGCGCTCGGCCGGCTGATCCAGCCTGACGACGACCGCGGGGGGGCGGAGCCCGTGCTGGTCCTTGGTCACCGCTTCTGGGAGCAGCGTCTGGGTTCCGACGCGAACATCGTCGGGCGCAGCGTCCTGCTCGATGGCCGGCATCGCTACACCGTCATTGGCGTCGCCGCCCCGCGCTTTCAGGGTCAGGGATTTGGCACCGCGATCTACCTGCCTCTTGGTTCCGCCTCCTGGCTGAGCGGCCTTTCTAATCGCGAGGCGACCTCGCTCACCGTGCTCGGACGCCTCTCCGCCGCGGCGACGGAATCGGCGGTCGGGGTCCGTCTTGCCTCACTGGCACGTTCCATGGACGAGGCACATCCGCGTGAGCAGCCAAGACGCTTCGACCTCGTTCCGCCGAGCGAGGCCCTCGCGTGGTCTTCGGATGAGCCGCTGGTGCGAGGCGCCGAAACCCTCGGCGTGGCCGTCCTGGTGCTCCTCCTCCTGGGCGCGGCCAACGTCGCGACGCTGATGCTCGCGCGGGCGACCACGCGGGAACGTGAATGGGCGGTGCGATCGGCGCTCGGAGCCAGCCGCGGCCGACTGGCCCGCACCACACTGATCGAGAGTCTGACCATTGCTGGTCTGGGTCTGTGCATGGGCCTGCCCCTCGCCG
Organism: uncultured Acidobacteriota bacterium; assembly: GCA_964494295.1. Classification (GTDB taxonomy): domain Bacteria; phylum Acidobacteriota; class Vicinamibacteria; order Fen-336; family JAGNNV01; genus JAGNNV01. Next base: position 4,007 of record CAZBTT010000106.1, on the reverse strand, counting down.
TGCTGCTTGTGAAGATCGTGGAGGTCTACCTCGTCGGCACGACGGCGGTGGGTTTTGGGGACTGGTCATCAGCGAGTCATCTGCCCATCGACTGGTCCTTTGCGTTGGCCCTCGGCGCGACACTGGCTTTCGGCAGCGCCCTTTTGAGCTGGGGCCTCGCGGCGGCATCCCAGGGCCGCGCTGACCTCGTGGCGCCGCTCAAGGCCGAGGGCGAGTCGGGCGGGGCATCGGGTTCGCTTCGACTTGGCGGCCGCCGTGCCCTCGTGATGTCGCAGACCGCTCTCTCCACCGCGCTGCTCGTGCTCGCCGTGCTTTCTGCCCGGTCCCTCGGCCACCTCGGTTCTCAGGAGTTGGGTTTCGCCACGCAGGACCGCCTGCTCGCGGTGATTCACGTACCGAGGGGAGCCACACCCCAGGTCGGTTCGTCTCCGTCGCGATCCTCACTTCTGGACGACATCCGCGGCCTGCCCGGCGTGCGCAGCGCCGGCCTGGTCTCGCGTGGCCCGCTCAGTCCTCTTCCGATGAAAGCCGAGGTCCAGAGCGCGCCGGACCGTCCTCGCATGCAGGTGACCTTCAACAACGTGAGCGACGCCTACCTTGACGCTCTCGGTGTGCCGCTTCTGGATGGCCGCGACTTCCGCCCGGAGGATCGGGCCGAAGCACCGCGCGTTGCCATCGTTTCGCGCCAGCTCGCGCAGGCCCTCTGGCCGGATGGACGCGCGCTGGGGAAGCGACTTCGATTGATCTCGCCCGGCGCGGCTCAGGCCACGGAGCTCGAGGTCACAGGCATCGCCGCGGACAGCCGGCAGGGCCCGCTCCGGGACGCGATCGCGCCGCACGTCTTCCTGCCGCGAGGACGGTCGACCGAGTCCCGCCCGACCTTCGTCGTTCACGCCTCGACTCCGATCGCCGAGAGTCTCGCGCGGGTGTTGCGTGAACGCCACCCGGACGCCGCCCTCATCGACCTGCAGCCTCTCGACGAGCAACGACGACGCAGCGCTGCGGACGGACGTATGAATGCCGAGATCGCCGCGGGCATGGGCGGGCTCGGTCTGGCTCTTGCCGCTGTCGGTCTCTTCGGTCTCGTGAGCTTCTCCGTCTCACGCCGCTTCCGCGAGTTCGGCATCCGCATGGCGGTGGGCGCGCGCGGCGGCGACCTCGTCCGCGACGTGATGGCGGATTCGTGGCGGCTGCTCGCGGCGGGGGTGGGCGTGGGTCTTGTGCTGGCCTATCCGATCGCGCGTGTGGCCGAGAGCCGCCTCATCGGTGTGTCCGCCTCCGATCCCCTGAGCTACGCCCTCGCCGCCGTCTTGCTGGTCAGCGCGGGTCTCCTCGCCGCCTGGGCTCCGGCCCGGCGCGCCGCCGCCAGTGAACCACTTGCGGCGCTTCGACGAACGTAGCCCTTCGACGCCCGGACGGAGCGCCGCCTGGTGGACAGGAGCCCTTCCACCGCGCGGGCTCCCAGCTCTTCCCCCCACGCCGCTTAGAGTACGCGCTGCATGTCCCTGATCGAGCAGACGCGGAAAGCCGGAGTTGTTGGCGCGGGTGGTGGTGGATTTCCCGCGCATGTGAAGTTCGCCGCGAAAGCGGAGATCGTCATCGGCAACGGCGCTGAGTGTGAACCCCTGCTCCACAAGGACGCGGCGGTGATCGAACATCGCGCCCGCGATGTGGTCCGGGGCATGGAACTCGTGATGGACGCGGTGGGCGCGCGTGAAGGCGTGCTCGGGATCAAGGAGAAGAAGAAGGCGGCGGTGGCCGCGGCCGAGGCCGCCTGCGCGGGCAGTCGCGTGCGCGTTCACCTGCTTGCCGACTACTACCCGGCGGGTGACGAGTACGACCTCGTCTTCGAAGTCACCGGGAAGCTGATCCCGCCTCAAGGCCTGCCCCTTCACGTTGGCGCCGTCGTCAGCAACGTGGAAACCCTCGCCCAGGTGGCGGCTGCTTCCGAAGGCCGGCCGGTCACGCACAAGATGGTGACGATCGCGGGCGCGGTCAAACAACCCTCGACCTTCGAGGTTCCGCTCGGGGTCAGCTACCAGGACCTCATAGCGGCGGCGGGAGGGGCCACCTGCGACGATCCTGTGCTGCAGATCGGCGGGATGATGATGGGACGTACCAGCGTCTCCCTCGATGTACCGATCACCAAAACCGATGCGGGCGCCATCGTCCTGCCCCGCGAGCACAAGGCCATCGACCGCAAACTCAGGCCGAAGGACGCGCAGGCGCGCATAGGACGCTCGGCCTGCGACCAGTGCCGCTATTGCACGGAGTTCTGTCCGCGTTTCCTCCTCGGCTACGCGGTCGAGCCGCACCAGGTGATGCGGGGCCTGGGATTCTCGACGGCCGGCTCGAAGCAATGGAACGAGTGGGCCTCGCTATGCTGCTCCTGCGGCCTGTGCACTCTCTACGCCTGTCCCGAGGACCTGTATCCCAAGGAAGCATGCGACGACGCGAAGGTGGAACTGCGCGCGACCGGCTTCAAATGGAGCGGTCCGGCCCCGGCCAAGCCTCATCCCTTCCACGACGGTCGTCACGTCCCGATCGAACGACTGGTCAGCAAACTGGGGATCGGAGCATGGGACAAGCCTGCGCCGCTTCGACCGTTCGGCTTCGATCCGTCTCGTCTGGTGCTGTCTTTGAAACAGTCCGCCGGGGTCGCGGGCGCTCCGGTCGTGCGCGCGGGGCAGGTGGTGCAGCACGGGGACCTTCTCGCCGAGCCAACCGAAGGCGCTCTTGGCGCTCTGCTCCACGCACCCATTGCGGGCCGCGTCGAATCGGTGGCGGATGCCATCGTCCTGGTGAAAGCATGAACAACTGCATCGGTCTCATCGAAGTGTCGTCCATCGCCGCCGGCTTCGAGGCGGGGGACGCGATGATCAAGGCGGCCTCGATTGAGCTGCTACTCGCGCGCAGCATCTGCTCCGGGAAGTACATGGTGCTCATCGGCGGGGAAGTCGCCAATGTCGAGGCCTCGGTTGAGGCCGGCGCCACCATCGCCCAGGGCTGCCTGATCGATCGTTTCGTGATTCCGAACATCCACCCCGACGTGTTTCGCGCCATTAGCCGGAGCGAGGTGCCGCCGCTTGAAGGAGCACTCGGCATACTGGAGTCCTTCAACGTTGCCACCCTCATCGAGGCCGCGGACACCGCGGTGAAGGCCGCGACGGTGCGGCTGCTCGAGGTTCGCCTCGCCATGGCGATGGGGGGGAAGGCGTTCTGCACGGTCACGGGCGATGTCGCGTCCGTCCAGGCCGCGGTGGCCGCGGGCCGGGCGGTGATCGCGAAGCGCGGTCTGCTGGTCAACGCGGTGGTGATACCGCGCCCCTCTCCCGAGATCTATCGCGAACTCGTCTAGTCCAGTTCTTCGACCGCGAACCGCGCCAGTTCCTTCCGGCCCTTGAGCCAGGCCAGGACGGCCTCGCGTTGCTCGGCTGAAGGCTTCTCGTCGTCCGCGCGCACCACCCGGAAGTCCCACTCGCGGCGTCCGTCGCGACACTCGAGACCGTGGATCTCGATCGCTTCGACGAACCGGTCGAGGAACTCATTGGCGCGGCGGGTCGAGACATCGTCGAGGACATAGGAGACCCCGAAAGCGAAGCCCGCGAACTCGCCTTCGCCCTGTTTCTTCCGGAGTCTCTTTCGCATGGGGTTCCCTACTTCGTCGACCTGCTGTTCCAGACCGCGAGGGTGTCGGGCGAGCCCTGGCTTCGCACACCGTTGTCGGTGAGGATCGCCTCGGTCGCGGCCAGAACTTCCTTGTGCGCGAAGACCAGAGTCTCACGGAAGAGGCCCTCGAACTCAACCGTGACGAACTCCCCGGTGTGATCCCGAAGCAACTCGACGGCATGGGCCAGGTTCTTCACCCTGACCCCGCTGATCTTGTGGACGACGAGGCCCATGGGATTCGAATACCCCTGAGCCACGCGGTGGGGGAAGAAGGGCGCGGCCACAATCACGAGTTCTTCGCCCGGGAACGCCCTTCGATCGAGCATCCGCCGGAGAAG
>CAZBTT010000105.1:0-12067 GCA_964494295.1 uncultured Acidobacteriota bacterium | reverse complement strand
CGCTTGTCTGCGTCGTGGCCGTGATCGTGGCCCTCGGTCACGAGTACCCACCGGGGAGCGGTCTCATGTCCGAGCGCATGATCCATCTGCCGGTCCTGCTCGCGCTGGCGCTCGCGGCGATCGTCCTCGACAGGGTGAGCGCGTTTTCGCGAGCGGCATGGCTCGTCTGCCTCTTCGTCGCCGTCGGGCTCGCCGCTCGCCACGTCGTGTTCGAGGCTCGGCTTCTTCGCTCAGCCGCCGCCGATCCCGACCTCGCGCTCGCGCGAGAGGTCGCTCGAACCATCGAAGCGGCTCGCGGCCCGGACGAATGCGTCAGCATCAGCGCACCGCGCGTCGATCCCAGGTTGCTCGAGGACTACGTCGGGAAAGTCGAGGCGTCCTTCGGCGACGTTGCGCGAGCGCAGGAACGCGCCCGCGGGCTCTCCACGACTTCCCCCGACCTCGATCGGATCGCCGCGAACCTCCGCGCGCCCGGCGGAACCGCACGCCGGGAGGCCGGATGCCCGCTCGTGGTTCTCGTGGACGAACACGGCACGAGTGAAGCAACCTTCACTGAGCTGGCCGAGGTCAACGCGGGTCGGAGGCGCGCGCGGCTGTATCGCATCCGGCGATGAAGCGGGACAGGTCGAGGCGATACAGCGCGGTCGAACCGAGACCGCGGCCCTGATCGGAGGCGAACACGACCTCACAACCGCCGGGCGCCATCACGGGATCGATCTCGTTGGCATCGGATGAGGTCAACTGAATGGAGTTGCCGGCGGACGCTGCATCCACCAGGTAGAGATTCCACGAACCATCGGCAAACCGTGATGTGACCGAGCGGTCCGCTGGCTCCACGCGTCTCGTGAGTCCGCAAGGCTCCCCCGCTCCCCGGCTCTCCAGTCCGCGACCGTCCGATGACGGCACGAACCACCGCAGGTTGTCGCCACAGAAGTGCGGATTCACCATCGAGTATCCCGTTGCTTCCGCCACGCGCGGCCAAGCCTCGTGCCGCGGCGCGGAGCCTACTGCCAGGGCTCCCGCGAGGATGCCAACACCCACCGCCGGCGCCGCGGCAGATCGAGAGATATGGGGCCGCGCGACCACGAAGGCGAGAGCAGAGATGGCGAAGAAGCGCGAATAGGCGAGGGGTGCGAGAAGGCCGGTGACGTCGCGGAAGACGTTCATCAGCGGCGAACCGAGCGTGGCCCACACGAGGAGCCAACCGAGGAGAGGCGCGCCCTGCAGTCGGGACGCCACGGCTGCGACCGGCACGACGAGTAGAACGAGGTGATACGAAGCTGCGAAGGGCGAGGCGGCAAGAGCGAAGGCCACGCACGCGCCGACTGCCTCCGGGACGCGCCCCTCCCCCATGGCCCGTCTGCCCCAAACCACCCCGAGGGCGAGCAGACCTGCGGGAATCGCGGCGCCGATGAAGCGAGCCACCGCCGGAGCGATGATCCAGGGCGCAGGGTTGAGGTCCGCCTCGAACCGGAAGAGACGATTGGCCAGCGCCCCTACGCTGCCCCAGACCGGAGAGAACGGATCCTGGATGTCACCGCGGGCCAGCCAGGGCAGAACCTGGGCCGCGAACACGTCGAAACCGCTCGCACCATTCAAACCGAGCACAACCAGCGAAGGCGCCACCGCCCCGAAGGCGAAGCCCACGAGCGAGCGCAGCCGATCCCGGTGCAGGAACAACAGCCCCAGGCAGAGCGCGTAGAGCTTGAAGGAGACACCCAGTCCGAGCAGCAGACCGCCGACAAACGGAAGGCCCCTCGTCAGGGCGAGTGTCCCGGCCGCCAGAAGCGCGCTCAACACCAGGTACGGCTGGCCGAAGGCGAGATTGTTTCGGATGGCGAGAACGGGTGCTGTCACGATAACTGCCGCGAGCCATCCATCAGCCCGCGGGAGGAGTCGTCTCGTGAGCCAGACGGTAGCGCCAAGGCAAGCCAGCAGGACTAGGGTCCACGCCACCTTCGCCTCGCCGGGAGATAGCCGCGCGAAGGAAAGAAGCCAAAGCGCGTTCGCTGGCGGATGCGGAATGAACGAACCGAGCACAGACAAGCCCGCAGCACTCATCGAAGCCGCGAAGGTATCCCGGTCGTACAACGGACCCAGGTCGCCGCCGCGCGCGAGGACGAACGCGGAGGTGAAGTAGTTGCCGAAGTCGCTTTGCGCGGGATCCGCGGCGGCCCCGAGCAGGACCGGGATCTGGAAGACGCCGAGGCCGATGGCGGCCAGGGCCAATCGCCACCGACCGCGCACCGAGCTCACGAGTCCCTAGAAGGCCGTCTCGATCTGGAAGGAGCTGAAGCGGGGGACGTCCTTCTTGGTGGGAAGGTTCGTCTGCGCGGAGAACTTCAGCTTCCACACCACGACCTGCACTCCGGGCAGAAAGGACGTGAGGGTGTCGCGCTTCGTCACTCCCGGCAGATCCACACTCCTGGTCTCCATCCTCGAAGTGACCGCGACGCTGTCCCGCCAGTGGTAGTCGGCGGCGAGGAATCCGCCCACGAAGCCGAGTGACTGGCCGGTGCCGGCCGGGCTCGCGAGCGAGAGGACGGAGTTGGAATTGCTACCGTACATCGCCAGGCCGTAGACATTCAGCTTGCCGATCCAGGCAGTGCCATCAACGCCGATGCGGAAGATCGTGTCCTTCGCCACGCCCACCCGCGTGGCGTTCAAGCGGGCCACGATTTCGTTGCGGCCGATGTATGAGAAGGCGCCAAAGCGGCTCGTGGCGAAGCGACGGTTGGCCCTCAAGAACACGTTGCCATCGAACCGGCCGGGGTCGCCGACGCCGGACACCTCCGCGAGATCGACCGTTCCCTGGTTGTTCCGCCCCTGAACGACCGCCGCCGAGACGTGGGTGGCGCCAAACTCCCCGCCCACCTCGATCCCCTGCTGGTAGAGCCCGATGGAGTCGGATTCGAGCCCGGTGTTCGTGCCGTAGATGGAATACGGGAGCAGGTGCGGGGTGCGCGTCTGAGTGAAAGGAAGATCCAACTCAAAGCGGCCGACCTTCGCGTAGAGCTTGCCCGAGGCCTTCAAGTCGACGCGGACCCAGGCGTTGTCAGGCTCGATGTGCATGGTGGAGCCCGAGGCGCGGAGCCAGGCGTCATCCACCCAATACGACACCTTCGATCCGAGGTTTCCCGCGGAGAGGATCTTCAAGTACCCGATGTTCCCGGCATCGCGCCCCTCGGGAACGTTGCGCGTGCCGAAGACACGTCCCGAGATGGGGGCGCTTCGAATCCATGCGCTTCGGTCGAAGGCGTCCTCGTTCTCGAGACGGTAGCCGCGCTCCTTGAAGCGCTCACCCATGCGGTTGAGCTTCGGGAAGATCTGATGGCAGAACGTGCAGTTGACATCGTAACGACGGGCGAAGGCCGGGACGGCAAGGGCGTCGGCGGCCAGAAGGCTCAGAAAGAGGCCGAGCAGCGTTCCTCGGGCGGTGGATGATTTCAAGAGGGTTCCCTCCAGGAACAATGAATGGACGGCAAAGTCGGGATGAGCAGGAATGATGCGGGGATTCTACGAGGTGACCGCGCCCCCGGGACTAAAGTCCCGGACTGCCACGATGAAGTCCCTGGTCAAGGCCGCCCGCCGTCTCGCGTTCCGCATCTGGAACCTGCGCGTGCGAGCGAGCCTGAACCGGGCCGATGCCTGCCGGCTCTTCGACTTCGATCTCGTCATCGAGCCCGGCGTCCTTCACCCTCGACACTTCGCCTCCAGCAGACTCCTCGCGACATGGCTCAACCGCCTCGACCTCCGCGGCCGGGTGGTTGCGGACATCGGGACGGGCTCGGGTCTGCTCGCCTTGATCGCGGCGCGTGCCGGAGCCAGTGTGGTGGCCCTCGACATCAGCCCCACCGCGATCGAGTGCGCCCGCGCGAACGCGGCGCGAAACCGCCTCTCAGACCGGATCGGGTTCGCGGAATCGGATGTATGGGACGCCGTGCCGGATGCGGCGCCCTTCGATCTGGTGGTCACGAACCCGCCCTTCTATCCGCGGGCGATCGAGAGCATCGCGGACCACGCGTTCGCAGCGGGCGATCGCCATGCTTTCATCTCGAAGCTGGCCGCGGGGCTGCGCCCGCGGCTTGCCCCCGGCGGGGCGCTCCTGATGATCCACTCTTCGGATGAAGACTTCGCACCCATCAGACGGCTGCTGGCGGAGCACGGACTGGAAGCCGTTGTCGTGCTGGAGAAACGCGGCCTCTTCGAAACCCTCACGATCCGAGAGTTCCGCGTCGGACTTCTCGGGGCGAGCCACCAGGATCGGTAGGTGTGTATTGCATCATCGTCGCGCGGCCGATCCGGAACTCCAGCAGGACGTCGAGCATTCGCCTTGAAACCACCAGCGCTCGAGCCCCGGTGAGACCCATGTCGTCGCGTCCGGCCTGCCCCTCGATCACCAGCGCCCAGAACCGCGGCAGTCGCCTTCCCGGGTTGTGTTTGCGGAAGAACGGAGACGATCGGATCTGTGCGCTCTTCACAGTGAAGCCGGTGGCCGCGTCAACCCTGGCAAGGCCGTCACGAAGCGCCGTTGTCACAAGAAACACCGGAAACGCCCGCACTAGTTCGTCGCCGAGCCAGGTGTCGAAGGAAACCTCGAGATCCGCCGGGCCACCCTTCGGCGTACCCGCGATCTCAGGTTCGACGATCAGAAAACGCATGGCCGCGACCCTCCCCGCTCAGAATCCCGCGGTCTCAGGCCGCTGGTAGCGGAAGATCTTCTGAAGCGCGCGCAACTCGAAGGGCGCGGCGTAGAACCCGGTTCGATAGCGCCAGCCGGAGACAGCGCGGAGGACGGCGCGACGCCAGCCGGTGAGCCTCGAGTCGGTAGTGGTGGGATGGTAAGCGTTAAGGACGCGTTCGAAGTTCTTGATCCGGCGACGCTGGCGTGGCGCTATCCACGGCAGCTGGTCGGAGCGGCGGCGCGACACCTCGCTCCATTCGGGCGAGTTCCACTCATCGAGGGTGCGCGGGAAGGCAAATCCCTTCTTCGACGCCGCGTCCAGGAGTTCGCCCGCAACCGGCACGGGTGTGTATTGATAGAGGATGATCTCGGCCTCCGGGTGCTTCTCCTTCACGCGCTTCACGAAGGCGAGCGTGTTTTCGATGTCGGTCTCCGGATCGGGCGGGTTGCCGAGCACGAACGAAAACTCCGGCGTGACCCCGAAGCCGCGCATCCGCGCCGCGAGTTCGAGGGTCATCTCCGGCGTGAGGGTGCCCCCTTTATCCATGCGGGCCAGGGTTTCCCGGGAGCCGGACTCCGCGCCCAGGAAGACCATCCTCAGGCCGCTGCTTGTCATGGCTTGCCAGGTGGCGTCGCTGAACTTCAGGAGGGTGTCGATCCTGCCTTCACCCCACCAACGGAAACCAAGGGGCGCGATCCGCGATGCGATCTCGCGGCATCGCTCCTCGTGGGTGAAGAAGTTGTTGTCGTAGAACTCCACCGCATCGACCGCCCACTCGTCGCGGTAGCGGCGCAGGTTCCGCTCGACCCGTTCGGCCGACTGAGCGTTCCATCGTCCCTGGGCGAGACTGACCACGCCGCAGAAGTTGCAGAGAAAAGGACAGCCGTAGCTCGAGTGGTAGCCAAGCGTGCGCCTCCCGAGGAACGTTGCGCGCGGATAGGCGGGCATGTCGATCCGATGGAACGGGAACTCCGGAAGGCCCTCGACGTTTGGAACCCTGGCCACCGACCCGATGGCCATCGTCCCGTCGGCGCGCCGGAACGCCACGCCCTCGGCGGGCGAAGCGCCGCGAGGATCGCGTCCCTCCGCCAGATCGAGGAGCAGACCTGACAACGCCGACTCGCCGTGACCGCGAATCGCGAAGTCGACGAGGCTGGAGTCGAGGCACGCCTCGGCGTGCTCGGTTGGGAAGTAGCCGCCCCAGATCAGCGTAACCGAGGGGCGCGCGCCCTTAAGCGCCCGCGCGCGACCGACCGCATCCTCGAGTTGAGGGCCCGGCATCACGGTCATCCCCACAACCGACGCCCCTCGCCTCACGCTCAGCGCGAGTGCTCTATCGGGGTCGGCCACGGTGTTACCGTCCACGATCTCGTAGTCGAACCGGCCCTCCAGCACCGCGCCCAGGGCGAGCAGAGAGAACGGCATGATCCGCTTCCCCGCCGCATTCGACTTCGGGTTGTAAAGGACGATCCGCATGCTCGGTCGTTTCTGCGGCCAGATGCGGCCGCGTCAGTTGATGACGGCGGGCTCTCGAGCGCCGAACAGGCTCTTCAGTTCTTTCCAGGCACGCAGGGCCCAGACCTCGATCGGGAAACCCACGGCGAGCCGGCGCAGTCGGAATCGGGCCATGGCCTGGAGCCCGCGTCGGACAAGGTCCTTGACGCCATCGGGGCGGTGGACCACCATCTTTCGCGCGGAGTATCCGATTCGGATGTAGTCGCGAATCCTCTGCACCCGCGCGTGGGCTTTGCAGTCGAGCCACGGCAGACGCTGGATCTTCGGGTAGAACACCGCCCACTCCTCGAGCGACCCGGGCTCGGCGACGCCGAGGCGCACCGCCTCCGGGAAGATCGGCGAGCCTGGATAAGGCGAGAAGATATTCGTGAAGAACGCGGCTCCGGGGTTTCGCTTCCCGATCGTGTCGACCATGGCGATGGTGTCGCGAAGATCCGCGGCGTCCTCACCAGGCAGACCGAAGATCAGATTGAACGACGCCTCTATCCCGGTCGCATGGCAGCGGGCCGCGGTCCGATACGCGGTTTCGAGATCGAGCCGCTTGTTCACGGTCTTGAGCACCTTCGCGGAGCCCGATTCGATGCCGAAGAAGATCCGGGTGAGCCCGCTCCGCCGCAGCAGGCGAAGTTCGTCGTCCGAAAGCCGGTCGCCCTGGTCGGTGCGGGTCTGGATGAAGTACTTGAACTTCGTGCCGCGGTCCAGGAGCTTCTCCGCAATCTCGACCGCGCGGTCCCGGCGCACGAGATAGTTGTCGTCGATGATGTCGATGACATCGAGCGCGTAGCGCGAGGCGAGTGCGCTCATCTCGTCGACCGTGCGGTCGGCGTGGAGCGGCTTCCAGTTCCGGCCGTAGACCGAGGCGTTCGAACAGTACGAGCAATCCCACGGACAACCGTGCGACGAGCAGTAGAGGAGCCACCGGAATCCGTGGCACTTCTTCGCGTAACGCTCGAAGTCGACGATCTCGAAGGGCCGGCGCGGCAGGGCATTGATGTCGGTGTAGCCGCGGGGAGGATTCGCCACGATTTCGGCGCCGCGTTTGAAGAACGAACCCGCCACACCCGATAACTCCCGCTCGCCCAGATTCCAGCGCTCGACAATCTCCGCGAGCGTCACCTCGCCCTGTCCCTTGACCACCGCATCGAAGAGAGGCGAGCGCAGTGTCTGCTCCGGGAGGATCGAAGGGTGCCAGCCCCCGGCCACGATGGGCAGGTCGGGCCGGGCCGCGCGCACCGCCGCGGCCACCCTTACGCCCTGGGTGATCATGGGGCCGGTGACCATACTGACTCCGAGGGCGCAGGCTCCGTCTATGGCCTGAAGCACCGCGCGCTCCGGGTCGCCTTCGACCGCGGAGTCGACGATGCGAACCTCGTGTCCCGCGGCGACGAGTGGGGCCGCGAGATGAATCAAGGCCAGAGGCGGTGCCGCCTCATCGGAGTAGTAGGAGGGAAAGAAGAGAACGACCGGCTTCTTCGCTCCCATGGTGTCAGTTCTCCGCGATCATCGGCTGCTGCCGGGCGGGGACGCCGGTTCGCAGTCGTTTCGACAAGTCGACGAGCCGGCGCTCGAAATCGAAACGGTAGAAGTCGAATCGGACTCTCCGGCGCGCGAACCATCGCCCCACCCGTTTGCCGAGCCCCCCCTGGGCCGGCCCGAACGCGTGTCGCAGGTAGAAGTTGTAGCGGGGCACGAACTTCCGAACCGGCTCGGAAATCCACGGACCGATGGCGTGGTCGAGGTCCACGTGCTCCCAGTCCTCGAGCTTTTGCGGCGGCTCGAAACCGAGCGCGGGCATCCGGGCGGACAGCTCAGTGCCAGGATAGGGCGCGTAGAAGTAGATGGGAGTCTCGAACTCGCCGCTGATCAGCCGCAGGGCCTTCACCGTGCGATAAGTCTGGGCGAGGGAGGCCGAGGGTTCGTTCGGGAATCCGGCGATGAAAGAGAACCGCGCGCCGATGCCCGCCTGCTTGAGCCGGGTCGCGGATTCGAGCACTTCCTCGACCAGCGTGCCCTTCTTGATGCTCTCCAGCACCTCGGGCGAGCCGCTCTCGGCGCCGACATTCACCTTGTAGCAACCGCTTTCCCGCATGAGCGAGAACTGCGCGGGAGTCACCCGCCGCAAGAGATCCGCCCGGCCCGTTCCAAACCACTGCAGATTGACCCTCTCGCGGATCAAGCCCTTGGCGATGGCCTCGGCCCGCTTCAAGTCGGTGAAGAAGTTGTCGTCGTTGAAGAACACCTGGGTCAGCCGGTATCTCCCGGTCAGTTCGGCGATCTCCCCCACCACCCGCTCCGCGCTGAGGCCGCTCCATCTCTGCTTGAAAACCATCGGATCGGCGCAGAAGGAACACTCGAAGGGACACCCCTGCGAGGAGCAGTAGTCGAGCCGGCGCACCCCGCGATGGGTGAAGTACTTCTCCATCTTCACGAGGCCAAAGTCCGCGCTGGGGAAACTGTTGACGTTCTGGAAGGGCCGGGCGGGGTTTCGAACCACCTCGCCCCCGCGCTTGAACGCCAGGCCAGCCACGCCTTCTAGCCCCTGTCCGGCTGCCAGCCTCTGAACGACCTCCCGAAAAGTCTCTTCTCCCTGGCCGCTCACGCAGGCATCGACCACCGGCGACGCAAGACACTGCTCGGGCAAAAGAGACGGGTGCCATCCGCCCCAGATGATCGGGACATTCGGATTGCGTCGCTTCACCGCCCGGCTGGCGCGCAGGGCGTCGAGGATCGGCTTGCCGGTCAGGACCGTGACACCGACGCAGACCGCCTCGTCCGAGAGTTCCGCGAGCGTCGACTCCGGCGTCAATTCGATCCTGCCGTCGATGATCTGAACGTCGAACTCCGGCAACATCGAGCCGATGTGGATGAGGGCGAGGGGAAGGATATGGCTCTCCCCGCGCGGGTTGTAGAGAAGAACCCTGGGTCGACTCATGAGGGGCTCACCTCACGTCGAGCCGATCGCGGCAGCACACGGCCCAGCAGCGCGCCCACCCTCTCCGCGACCGCTGCCGGCCCGGTGGCCACATGTTTGGGACACACGCATGAAGCACAGATCCGGTTTCCGCTGCCCAGAGTTTGGAGGCTCTCCCGATACGCCGCGCTCTCCCGCACGTCCCGAAGTCGGGCGGTCGCCGCGGCGGCAATCCGGGGCTGGAAGAAACAGGGACGGATCGAGCCGTCCGCCTCGACGACCGACGACCATTCGGGGGCATTGCACCGCGGCACGCCCCCCCCCGCGCTCGCCGCCTCACTAAAGTGCCGCGCCATCTCCAGCAGCTTCCTCTCGTCCTCGAGCACATAGGCGCCGAGCGCCCCCGTCCGCGCGAGTCCCTCGATTCCCTCACGCAGGGCCTCGATCTCCGGTCCGGCGAGGACGTGAACCGCACGCCCGGCAGGATCGCCGCCGAAGGCGTCGCTTGTGGTGTCGACAGGCAGGAAGGAGATGGCGTCAAGACCGGCAAGGCGAGCGGCGGCCACTGTCTGCTCCAAGGCGCGCGCGTTTCTCCGTGAAACCACCGATCGCGCGACGAGGCGGGGCCGGACCGGCATCGCGGCGATGACGCCGACCCCGGCGACGAGTCGGGCGTACATCCCCGGGCCACGAAGCTCGTCGTGGATGGCTTCCGGCCCGTCGAGGCTTACGTAGATTTCGTCTGCGGCCTCAACGAGCCACGCGGCCGCGCGCGCAAGACCGACCCCATTTGTCGCGATCTGGACGGAGAGACCGAGTTCCCGGGCGACACGTCCGAGCCGCTCGATGTGGTCGCAGAGCAGCGGTTCGCCGCCGGTAAAGAGGATTGTGCGCGCGCCCAGAGAATGCGCCTCCCGGATGATCGTCTCGCGCGCCGCAGGGTCGAGTTCCCGCCCCGCCTTCCCGCCCTGCCGCCAGATCGAGCAGTGCGCGCACGTCTGATCGCATCGCGTCGAGACGTGCATCACGAGGAGGCTCAGGTCGCGCGGCTTCATCTGCGCGTGAACTCGAAAAGGGTGTGATCGCCGCGCTCGCGGAAAAACGGCGCCCGGCGGAGCATGCTCTCCCCCATCGCCAGGAGACCCGTCACCAGGGGGTGTCGGCGGGGGAAGTCGGCGTAGGTTGGTCCGGGGACGAGGCAACCCAGGGCCTCGACATGGACCACCCGTGCACGGGTCGAAAGCGACGCCACCACATCGGAGACCGGTTGGTAGAACGTCGTCACTGTGCCCGTGCCCACGGCGACAGCCGCGCCAGGGCCTCGCGGCCTCTTTGGGGCCCCAGAACGAAACGCCTCGGGAAGCGGGCGGTCACCCATGAGCACCACATAGCCCCGGCCGTCGGGAGCAAGGAGGTTCGTCACAATGTCGGTCCAAAGTTCGAGGGGAACGCAGTTCAAGGCGCCGAAGTTCGAAAAGACGGCATCGAAGCGGGCCGCAGAGGGCTTGAGACTCTCGAGGTCCCGGCATTCGAAGGTCGCCGCGGACCCGATCAAAGACGCCTTCGCGGCAGCAGTCGCGACCATCGCCGGAGAGGAGTCGATCCCCTGCACCGCGTGACCATGCCCTGCCATCCAGAGCGCGTCCTCGCCGGTTCCACAACCGATGTCGAGGACCAGGCTTCCCGGCTTCAATGAAGCCATCATGCGTTCGGCGAGCCGGAAGCGGAAGAAGCGACCGGTCGGAGAGAGGCCAAAGGTCGCGTCGTAGGTCGACGCTGCCTCGTCGAAGGCCGACGGCTGCGCCTGCCGCTGGTTCAGGCCGCTCGCCTCGTAGCCACCACCATCGGGAAGCGGGCGGTGCGCCGGCCATGGCGGAACGTCTCGATGAGATCGCGGCCCATTTCGCGGAGCCGGCTCGGCCAGCCGACCACACGGACCTCGAAACCGCTTCGTTCGAGCAGGCGGGTCAGCTCCGAAACCGTGAAGTACCCGGCCGCGGCCTCCCGGCACGGGGCGTAGCCGTAGCGACTGAGGAAATCCTTCCGCTTCTTCTTCACCATCGCCTCCCCATCGGCGGATCGCCGATACAAAGGAGAGTCGAGGATCACGAGGCTTCCTGAGGGCTTGAGAATCCGACGGGCTTCCGCGACGACGTTTTGCGGGCAGCGCGCGTAGTGAAGGGCTCCGTTGAGAAGAACCACATCGGCGCAGGCCGCCGAAAGCGGAAGGAACTCCATGTCGGCCTCGATCCGCTCGATCCCGAGGTCAGGGTCCTTGCCCACCGCGGTGAGACCGTCCTCACAATCGAGGTTGATGTCGAGAGCCGCGACGATATGCCCACGCTCGGCGAGACGCTGCGCTGCCCAGCAGCAGCCGGCTCCCACATCCACGATCGCCTGGTTCTTCGGCCGGTCCCGCCGGAGCCAGTCCAGGAAGCGTCCGAAGTGTCGCGCTCTCTGCTTCCAGATCCGCGCCTGCGCGTGTCCCCGCGGCACGCGCGGCAGTTCGCGGAAATCGGCGGGATGCGCGACAAGACGCGCAGTCGCGCGAAATGCGCGCGGACGCATTTCGCCGAGGGCGGCGTGATCGTCGTCGTCCGAGACGCATCGCTCGTCGACCTGTGGGACGCGCACGACTGGCACGGCCTGTTCTGGCGCGAGCGCGCGGCATGGCGCGACGGGCGCATCGAAGCGCAGGTGTTCGGCCACGCGCTGCTGGAAATGGCGCTGGTGCACGGGCTGGCCAATGTGTTCGTGGCGGAGGACGACTTCAACTTTGCGTGCGACCCGCGCGAGGTGCATAGGCGGCTGCGAGCGTTTTTTCGCAGCAGCCCGACGTTTGACGTGCTGATGCTGACGGGCAACGTCTTGCACGCCGAAGCGTGCCCGCCCGAGCTGAATTTGCCCGCCGACGTGAAGTTGGTGCGCGACGCGCAAGTGATGGCCGGCTACGTCG
>CAZBTT010000104.1:2352-12179 GCA_964494295.1 uncultured Acidobacteriota bacterium | reverse complement strand
GGTGCCATCGGTGGAAAGCGTGTTGGGGTCGAGAAGGACCTGGGGTGGTGCGATGAGAGACGTGGCCTTGTAGCAGACGGACTGGTTCTGCAGGCCGTCGTTCTTCGAGAAGATGGTCCAGGAGCCATGACGGCTCGGAACGCCGTAGCGCTCGTAGTTCCACAACTTCGTCAGGCGTTCGCGGATGGAGGCGCGCTTCCCGATTTTCTCCAGATAGGCGAACGTGACCTTGTTCTGCGCCTCCACCCAGGCCGCGGTCTCCGTGCTGTTGGGGTCCTCCAGCCAGCGATAGGGATCGGCGATCTTCTGACCGTGGAGAACCTCGACCACGTCGCCTTTCTTGGTGGCAGGGTAGGTCAGGCTTTCGTTTTGGACGGCAAGAGCATCGGTCATGGACACCAGACTGAGACAAAGAGGCAGGGCGACGAGGTGGGGTTTCAAGGACGGCCTCCTTAATAAGAGGAAAGATCGGAATGGCGATTATCGGCTGACGCCGCGCTCCGCGCCGAGCAGCAGGGGAAGGATTTCAGCGCTCTTCCCCTGGAGGAATCGGTGAAAGCGCGCGGTGTTTTCCGCGGCTTCAGCGTTGACCAGAATGGCTGTGCCCCCGGCTTCGCGAGCGAGATTCACGAGGCCCGCGGCGGGCCAGACCGCGCCCGAAGTCCCGACCGCAAGGAAGACGAGAGGCCGGTCCCGGTCGCGGCGCAAAAAAGCGTCGATGGCCTGGAGGTGTCCTGGATCGAGCATCTCGCCGAACCAGACGATGTCGGGCCGCAGGAGAGCCTTGCGACCCTTCTTTTCGCAGTCGTCGCAGGTCGGGAGCGCGCGACCGAGGTAGCTCGCCTCGTCATGAAAAGGCTCGAGGTCGCAGGCCCAGCATTTCGTCCGGAAAAGGCTGCCGTGAATCTCGATGACGCGCTTGGACCCGGCACGCTGGTGAAGTCCGTCGACATTCTGAGTGACGAGGAGAAAGTGGTCTCCCAGACGCTCCTCGACCGCCCCGATCGCGCGATGTCCCGGGTTTGGCTCCACGGTCTTCGCCTGCTCGCGCCGCAATGAATAGAACTTCCACACGAGTTCGGGATCTCGCGCGAAGCCCTCGGGCGAGGCCACATCCTCAACCCGATGTTGTTCCCACAAGCCGTTCGAGTCGCGAAAGGTGGCGAGGCCGCTTTCCGCGGAAACGCCGGCGCCGGTCAGGACGAGGAGACGCGCGTTCTCGAGATCCAGCGGGGCGTAACTCGGGTTACCTCCACCAGCTGTCATTGCCGATAGAAAAACGCGGCCAGTCTCTGTAGTCAAAGTGCCACCACTCCGTTTCGTACACCGTGAAGCCTTCACCCTCCATCGCCTCTCGAAGGAGCTGTCGCAAGGCGCGCTGCCTCGTGGTTCCTCCCGCGTAGTCAGGGTAGGAACGCGGCGACATTTCATCGTAGAAGCCCGGCATCTCCACCGGCTTCTTCGTCTTGAGATCGAAGAGGGTGAGGTCGATGGCGCATCCGCGATTGTGTTTCGAGCCCTTCGATGGGTCGGCCACGAAGTCGCGCGAGGCTTCGGGAGTCGCGTTCCAGAAGACCCAGGTCACGAACCACGGCCGGTAGCCGTCGTGGAGCATCAGGCCATAACCCTTCGCTTTGAGCGCGCGATGGGCGCGAACAACCGCCTCCGCGGCGCTCCGCTGAAGCCTCACCTGCGCTTTGCCGTAGACCGGCGTGGCCAGGAAGTTCGCATTCGTCGCATAGCGGACGTCGAGAGCGATCGACTTGTCGAGCGAACGAACATCCACGAGATCGCTCTTCAGAAAATCGCCGGCTTCCTCGGGAGGCGAAAGAGACCGGGCCTCCCTCAGGAGTTCGGCGACCGGCCGCAGCGGTGTGATCCGGAAGACGCCCTCGGAGCCACCGTAGTCGCGGCGAGGAAGAAACACGCTGCCAATCGAAATTCCCTGGACTACCGACTGAACCCCCACGCCCTTGGTCTTCATGGCCGGAACGCCACGATCGATCCGGAACTCCCCGATTCGGGCCGCTTCATAGCGCGCGCCGCCCAACTCGCGCACGGGTTCGAACGCCCGGCCGTCCGGACTCACCTCGAGCGCGCCCTGGGCCTCGCGAAGCACGAGCCGCGTACCGCCTTCGCCATACTCGCCCACCAGCGACTCGACCGCGGGCGACGGCCGGGGCGGCAGGGAGGACGGCTGGGCCAGTGCGGTCGCGACGCCGAGGAGAACCCCGGCGATCGCGGCCACGGGGTTTCTACCTCTTGAAATCACCGCTCTTGCCTCCGGTCTTCGAATCGAGGCGGATGTCGCCGATCACCATCTTCTTGTCCGCGGCTTTAACCATGTCGTAGATGGTGAGTGCTGCCACCGACACCGCGTGGAGCGCTTCCATCTCCGCCCCGGTCTGGCCCCGGGTTTTCACGGTGGCGGTGATCTCGAAGCCGTAGGGCCGGGGAATGATCACCACGTCGACCTGCGAAAGCAGAAGGGGATGACACATCGGTATCGCGTCCGAGGTCCGCTTCGCGGCCTGGATTCCGGCGAAACGCGCGACCGCGGTCACCGGCCCCTTCTCGAGGCTGTGCTCCCGGACCAGCGCCATGGCGGCCTTCGAGATGCTGATCCGTCCCGAGGCCTTGGCTTCGCGAACGGTTTCGGCCTTGTCGGTAACGTCGACCATGCGGGCGCGCGAGTTCCGCCCCACGTGCGAGAGTTTGGGCGCCGTCTTCCGGGCGGGAGCTTTGGGCATGACTTAGACCTCGAGGATGGAGGAAAGCGGATACAGGAGAACGCGGTCTCCCGCCGCCATGGACGTTTGATCAGGCTCGAGCACGGCCAGAGCGTTCGCCATCGCGTGGGCAAGAGTATCGCCCGAACCCTGCGTGCGCACGGGTGTAGCGCGAAGTTCCCCCTCGCTCGCCGTCGCAACCACGGGGAGGTAGTTGCGACGACCGGAGCGATTCGTCAAAGGGGATTGGAGGGTGGCCGCCACTTTCGGACGCAGGAACGCCGCGGCGCCCTGCATCTTGAGCAGCGCGGGGCGAGCGAAAAGTTCGAATGTGACCTGGGCCGAAACCGGGTTCCCGGGAAGGCCGAAAATCACAGTATCGCCGTGCGTCGCGAAAACGAAGGGCGCCCCCGGCTTCACGCGCACCGCGGTGACGTGGAGAGTGACGCCGATTTCGCCGAGGGTCGACTCAACGAAATCGAAGTCCCCCGCGGACACGCCACCGGAAAGGATGAGGGCGTCGTGGCCTTCTGAGAGGGCTCGTTCGATGGCGGCCCTGGTCTTCGCTGGCTCGTCCGGAACAACGCCTGCGTCTGTCGACACTCCTCCGGCTTCCCGGATCGCGGCCGCGAGTGCCGGGCCATTGGCGTTGCGAATCTGCGCGGCGCGCGGGGGCGAGCCCGGATCCACCACTTCGTCTCCGGTGACGATCACCGCGACGCGCGGCTGGCGTGAGACGACCGGCTCGATCACGCCCACGGAAGCGAGCACGGCCAGATGGGCCGAGCCGATTCGAACACCGGGCCGGACGAGTTCGCGACCCATCGCGGCCTCCGAACCTCTTGGCACGATGTTCTGACCCGCGGACCCCACGGCGCCCATCCGGACTTCCGCGGCTCCGGTCATCGTTGTGCGCTCGACCTGGATCACGGCATCGGCTCCCTCGGGAACCGGAGCGCCGGTCATGATCCGCATGGCCTCACCCGATCGCAGGACCCGGTCGGGCCAGACACCGGCGCGGATTTCGCCCACAACACTGAGCCTCGCTCCCTCGACGCTCACGTCGACCGACCGCACGGCGAAGCCGTCCATGGCCGCTCGGTTGAACGGGGGCAGATCCCGGTCCGCGACAACCGGAGCGCGCAGGATTCGCGACACCGAATCCGCGAGAGGCGTCGCCTCCGTGCCGAGCGTCCGAACGCGTCCGAGGACCGCGGCCAACGCTTCGTCGACTGTGATCATTGCCGTGCAATCGTACTTTGCCGCTGCCGCTGCAGGCGGGTCGTTCGCGGGCCGAATCGCGATGACGGAGGGGCTGACTCCAAACGCTATGCTGTCCGGTTATGAGCGCCACCCGACACGTCTTCGAAAATGGATTGACGCTCCTCGTTGAACCCCTGGCCCAGGTCCACTCGGTCGCGATCGGCGTCTTCGTGCGGCGCGGTTCCCGTCACGAAAACGACCGCGAGCGGGGGCTCGCCCACTTCATCGAGCACCTGGTCTTCAAGGGCACGGCCTCGAGGAGCGCCGAGCAGATCGCGATGGACGTGGACGCCATGGGCGGCCACATGGACGCGTTCACGTCGAAGGAATACGCGGCCTTCCATCTGCGCGTGCTGGACACCCACGTGAACCGGTCCGCCGAAATCCTCGCCGACATCCTGGTGAATCCTCGTTTTGACAAGTCGGACCTCGCCAAGGAGAAGACGGTCATCCTCGAGGAGTTCGCGATGGTGGACGACACGCCCGACGACGTCCTGAGCGAGATGTTCGCGCAACGCCTGTGGCCCGATCATCCGATCGGCCGGCCGATCCTCGGCACCCGGAAGGCGCTCAAGAGCTACAGCCAGAACGACGTCCGACGCTTCTTCAAGAAGGTCTACGTGCCCTCGAACCTCGTTCTCTCGATCGCGGGACGGATCACCGAGAAGAAGGCGATCGAGCTCGCCACGCGCCTGTTCAGTTCGATTCCCAATGGCGTCGCTCAGACGCGGAGCGTGCGGCCGAGGACCCATCATGGCCTGATCCGCAGGCACAAGGAGACCCTGGCCCAGACTCATCTGTGCCTCGGTACGCTTGGCCCGGCCTCCACCCACGCCGATCGCTTCACCGGACATGTTCTCGGCACGGTGCTTGGCGGAAGCATCTCGTCGCGGCTGTTTCAGAACGTCCGGGAGAAGCGCGGTCTCGTCTATTCCATCTCCGCCGGACTTTCCGGCTTCATGGACACCGGCAGTCTGTCGATCTACGCCGCCACGTCGAAGGAGAGGATCGACACGGTGTTGTCGCTCATCAGCGACGAAATCAAGGGGCTGGTCGATCAGCCGGTGCCCAGCGACGAGTTGCAGCGGGCCAAGGACAATCTCAAGGGCGGGCTGATGTTGTCGCTCGAAGGCTCGGGCTCGCGGATGGGCAACCTCGCGCGGAACGAGATCTACTTCAACCGCACCATTTCGCCCGAGGAAACGCTGCGGTCCATCGACGCGGTCACGAGCGACGACGTCTCGAAGCTGGCCCGGAAGATCTTCAGCCGCCCCCAAACGCTTGCCGTGATCGGCAACCTCAAGGGCGCGAAGCTGAAGATCCCCGAACTGGCTTAACTCAGCAGCAACTCGATATCTTCTCGCTTGAGGGACGCGATCGAGCCCTTGTCCTCGCCGAGCAGCGTCTCCACGAGCTCGCGCTTCTTCTCCTGCAATTCGAGGACCTTCTCCTCGACGGTGTCCGCGGCCACCATGCGGTAGGCGAAGACCGGCTTCGTCTGACCGATGCGGTGAGCGCGGGCGATCGCCTGCATCTCGACCGCGGGATTCCACCACGGGTCGAGAATGAAGACGTAGTCGGCGGCGGTGAGGTTCAAGCCCAGACCGCCGGCCTTGAGGCTGATGAGGAAGAGCGGCGTCCGCGGATCCGACTCGAACTGCTCGACCACGGTCTTGCGATCGCGCGTGCTTCCATCGAGGTAGACATGGTTGAGGCCAAGAGCCTCGACCCGCGGCCGCAGGAGCGAGAGGTAGGAGGTGAACTGCGAGAAGACGAGGGCCTTGTGGCCTTCGGCCGCCACTTCCTGAAGACGCGGGAGAAGCGCCTCGATCTTCGCATCCTTGAAATCCCGGCGGCTCTCATCGACGAGGCCAGGACTGCAGGCGACCTGCCGCAGGCGCAGCAGCGCTTCGAGCACCTGGATCCGGCTCTTCGACAAGCCCTGGGTTTCGAGAAGCGCGGTGATCCGGAAGCGGTAGTGCTCCTTCATCTCCTCATACAGCTTCCGCTGTTCGACGCCGAGTTCGCAGTAGAGCGTCTCTTCGAACTTGGGCGGCAGATCGGGAAGGACTTCTTCCTTACGGCGTCTGAGGACGTACGGCCTCAAACCCCGCGCGAGGATTTCGCGCTCGGGGCCGGTTGCCTTGTCGCTGGCCAGTTCGGTGAGGGCCACCGAGCCCGCGGCGAGGCTCGGGTTCAGGAACGAGAAGATCGAGATGAGTTCCGACATCCGGTTTTCCACCGGTGTTCCGGAGAGAGCCAGACGATGTTTCGACCGGATCAGGCGCGCGGCGCGAGCCGATTCGGTGGTCGCGTTCTTGATAGCCTGGGCTTCATCGAGGATGGCGTAGTCGAACGTGGTGGCCTGCCACCGCATGACGTCCGACCGCAGCGTCCCGTAGGTGGAGAGGACCACGTCCCATTCGTCGAAAGGACCGTGCGAACGGAGAGCGCTCGTGTGATCCTTGACCTTGAGTTCGGGGGTGAAACGCGCGGCCTCCTGCTTCCAGTTGAAAACGAGAGACCGCGGAACGACCACCAGCGAAGGGCCGATTTTCTCGCCCGCGAGTCGCTTGAGGCGGCGGTCCTCGAGCAAAGCGAGAACCTGGATCGTCTTGCCGAGGCCCATGTCGTCGGCGAGACAGCCGCCGAAACCGAAGTCCTGCAGGAAATGCATCCAGCCGAGGCCCTCGCGCTGATACGGACGCAGAGTGCCCTTGAACGTCGAGGGCTCCACCCGCGGTTCGATCCGCTCGAAGGTCTTGAGCGCCTCCCGTGCGGTCTTGAAGGCAACGTCCAACTCGACGTCGGTTTCGCCGGCCAGAATGGCTTCGAGAAGGGCCACCTGACTCTTGGCGAAGCGGATGCCGTCTTCCTCCTCCTCGCCAAGCCGAACCAGGCGGCCGTAGCGTGCGACCAGACGCTCGGGAATAAGCCCCTGCGACCCATCGGCCAGGGTCAGCACGGTTTCGCCACGGCGGAGCGCCTTGAGAAGCGCCGGCCAGGGCACGACCTCGTGTCCGAAATCGAGGCCGCCCTTGAGGTCGAACCAGTCGACGCCTGAAGACACGCGGAAACGAAGACCCACGTCGCGCTTCAGCTCGCGTTCGCGGAGCAGAACGCGGAAGCCCTCGTCGCCGAGGCGCGGAAGGAGAGCCGTGACCTCGGCGCTTTCGACGTAGAAGCCCTTGCCATCGCGGGACACCGAAACCCCCAGATCCAGGAGCTTGCCGCGCAAATCCCGCTCGACCGCCTCGTTGCGGGTGATGATCCTCTTGCCGGTGTGGTCGAGAACGCCCTTGCGCAGCGAGCGCGCCTCGATCAGCTCGCCGCCGTATTCGAAGAGGAGTTCGAGGGGAACGTCCGCCTCATCGCCTTGCCGGGGCAACCGCTTCAGGCGCACCAGGGCAGAGGGCGCGCCCATGACACGGTCAATGCCCAGGTCTTCGGGCAGGTCGATCTCCATGCCATTGGGCAATTCCGCGATCTCACGAAGCAGGCGGTCCTGATGACGGCGTGGAGCCTCGATGGCGCCTCGCCTCACCAGATCATCGACCCAGGGGAAATGTTCCGGCGGCTCGAGTTTCGCCACCGAGTTGCGGAACACCACGATGCCGCCGCGGGTGACCAGGTCGACTTCGGTCATCTTCACGCGCTCCTCGCCCCGGACCAGTTCGCCCGAAAGGGAGAAGGAGGCGACCGAAGCTCCGACCTGCAGGCGAAGCGCAAAGGGTGAACCGTCGTCTATTCCCAGGAACGACGTCGCCTCTTCCCGCTCGGGCGGATGACGCAGGACGAGCCTTCCGGTTTCGGCCATCAAGGAGAGGGCGAGCCACTGGATCTCGGGCGCCACGCGGTAGCGCGCGGCCACGCGATGCACATCGTGGAGTCGGAAACTCGAAGCGAGGTCGGCGTCCCGGTCGGCGCCGGACAACATCATCAGAATCCGGCGATCCGCGGGATTGTGGAGGTCGGAGGCCAGGCCGCGCCAGGGCCGCGCGAATTTGATGCGTCCCCACTCGCGGTCCCGCTTCATCTCGCGGTGCGCGATGATCAGGACGAGACCGCCGTCGCTCGAGGCCGAAGCCGCGGCGTCGATGGCATAGAGGATCTCCGTGGGCGGCGCATCTTCGTGCGTCGCGTCCGACTCACGAACCGCCGGTTGCGCCTGAGACTTGAGGGTCGCGAGGCGGAAACGCCAGTCGACCGAGGGGAGCCGGCCGGAGCCGTTCTCTTCGTCGATCTCGTCGAACGAGTCGGAGCCCGCATGCTTCGCCGCGTTCAGTCCCTCGATCACCACGTGCGTCCGGTGAGGGACAATTTCGCGGTCGGATCCCACCTCGTCGAGCGGGCGAGGGCCGGTCTTTTCCGGCTGGCCGAATCCGTGGCCGCGCGCGGCCAGCATCGACGCCAGCACATGCGCGCAGGCTCCCGACTTGCCGTCGGGGCACGTGCACGAAATCTGGAACCGGTCGGCCCGGCGCTTGATGACGACGCGCTCGGTGTTCGTGTCCTTGACCGAAGTGGTGAGGAACGTATCCTCGATGGCCAGGACTTCGACGCGGCCGGAGGCGAAAAGCCGCTGAGCCTCGTCGCGAACTTCCGGAGTGAAGACTTCGGAGAACGCCTTGATCATCGAGACTTCCGGAACGCCAGACGGGCTTTGGGCATCCGGGTAGTTTAGCGACCTGTGCCCGTTCCCCGCGAATCAGCCGGTCCTCGTCCCGCGCGCTTCGAAGAGTGCGGGGCGGACCCAGGCCCGACCCCGCCCCCATGGCGGACATGGCGGACATGGCGGAACACACAGAGGTCATAGAGAATGGGCAGGCTAAGGCGACGGCATGAAGGCACGCACCGCGGGCATAAGCACGGTCTTCTGGCGGATCCTCTTCCTGAAGGTCATCGTTGCCGCCGCCAAGGCGGCACGTGGGACGACGCGCGGTTCCACCGCCATGCTCGCCGACGGGATCCACTCCTTCACCGACGGATCGGGCAACATCGTGGCGCTCATCGCCATGAAGGCGGCCACGAAGCCCCCGGACGAGGACCACCCCTACGGTCACCACAAGTACGAGTCATTCGCGAGCGCCGCCATCGGCCTCATGCTCTGCTTCGCCGCGTTCAAGGTGGTGAGCGGTTCGGTAAAGGCCCTCACCGCCTTCGCGCAGACCGGCGTCCATCCGAGAGTCGAAGTCACGGCCACCTCCTTCGCGGTCATGCTCATCACCCTTGGCATCAACATCTTCGTGGTGTGGTACGAAACCCGCCGAGGAAAGGAACTCGGGAGCGACGTGCTGCAGGCCGACGCCCGACACACGCTGTCGGACGTCTGGGTGACCCTCGGGGTCATCGTCTCTCTCATCCTGGTGAAGGCGGGCGTCCCCATCGCCGACCCGATCGTGGGCCTCTTCGTGGCCGTCGCCATCCTCTGGGCCGCCATCGAAGTGTTCAAGGGCGCGCACACCACCTTCTCGGACCAGCAACGACTGGACCCCAGGGACGTGGCCAAGAAGGTCATGGCTTTCGAGGGCGTCTTGGGTTGTCACAACATCAGGTCCCGGGGGACGGGCGCCATCATCCACATGGACATGAGCATCCTCGTGGATCCGGCCATGACCGTTGAAAAGGGACACGCCATCGCCCGCGACCTGGAACGGCGGCTGTGCGGCGCGTACGAGGGCCTCGCGGATGTCGTCATCCATGTCGAACCGGATGACGAGGATCAGCGAAGCCGATCCGCCACGTAACGGCGGTCACGGCAGGGGCCGGACTCTTACGGCCCGCCTGCGCCCATCAGGGCCAGCAGCACGCCGCCTGCCACGACGCTTGCGATCT
>CAZBTT010000104.1:0-2342 GCA_964494295.1 uncultured Acidobacteriota bacterium | reverse complement strand
GGCAGGCGCCGGGCACGACGCGTGGCGTGCTGCCCCGCGGGGTTCGCGCCCATGGCGAGCTTCGGCAGGAAGTTCTCGAAGTCGTCTTCCTGGGCCACCCTCTGCACCACCCGCGCCGCCATGGGGAAAGCGGAGATGCCGGCCGCACCGATGAGCGGGTTGACCTTGCCTCCGCTGAGCTTGTTGAGCAGCTTCGCGAACAGCACGCCGGCCATGGCGTCGACCGCGAAGGCCGCGATTCCGAGCACGAGGATCGCGAGGGTTCGGGGCCTGAGGAATTCGGCGCCCACCATGGTGGAGCCGATCGCAAGGCCCAGGAACAGGGTGACGGTGTTGGCCATCTCCTGGGCCGATGCTTTGGTCAGCCGTTCGACGGCGCCCGATTCCTTCATCAGGTTCCCGAGCATCAACATGCCGATCAGGGGCGTCGCGAAGGGCACCAGCGTCCCCACCACCAGCGTCACCAGGATCGGAAACAGGATGCGAGTGCGGCGGCTGAGAGTGCGCTGGCTGTAGGGCATGCGGACCAGGCGTTCCTCTTTGGTCGTGAGCAGCCTCATGATCGGGGGCAGGATGATGGGCACGAGGGACATGTAGCTGTAGGCCGCCACCGTGATGGGTCCGAGCAGGTGCGGCGCGAGAAGCCCGCTCACATAGATCGACGTGGGGCCGTCGATGGCCCCGATGATGCCGATCGAAGCGGCCTCGGGTCGCGTGAAACCGAGCAACAGGGCCGCGATCAGGGTCAGGAAGATGCCGAACTGTCCCGCCGCGCCCAGGAGCACCAGGCGCGGGTTTTCGAGCAGCGGCCCGAAGTCGGTGAGCGCTCCAATGCCGATGAAGATCAGCAGCGGGAACAGCTCGTTCTGGATGCCCATGTCGTACAGGACGCGCAGCATGCCGTCTTCGGCGATCAGCGGCGACAGCGGCAGGTTGGCGAGCATGCACCCGGCGCCGATGGGCACCAGCAGCAGCGGCTCATAGCCCTTCTCGATGCCCAGGTACAGGAGCACCAGAGCCAGGCCGATCATGACCATGGAGGGCACGGTCACATGCGAAAGGCCCTGGAGCAGCAGGCCGAGCGTGTCGGAACTGATCATTCCACCTCAGGCTTCCTGGTAGCGGACGAGAGCGTCGCCGTGGCCGACGGCCTGCCCGGCTTCGACGCAGACCTCGCGGACCGTGGCCGCGCGCGGGGCGCGGATGAGGTTGTGCATCTTCATCGCATCGAGGACGGCGATCCGCTGCCCTCGCTCGACCACGTCACCCGCCTTGACGAAGATCTCCAGGATCACACCCGGCATGGGCGCGCTCAAGGTGGCGCCTCCCGCCTCCCCCGCTGGGGCATCGACCGCGCGTCGCGCGGGGGCGGCGGGGCCCCGGGCCGGCCGGGCGGGTGTTTTGGATGGGCGAGTCGGGTCGACCGCGGGCTGGTAACCCGGAGTGATCGTGGCCTCGGGCAGGTCCTCATCGCCCGACAGCGTGACTTCATAGCGCTCGTCGCCCACGAACACCTCGAAACTTTCGGCCGTCAGTTCCTGCACATCGATGACGAAGTCTCGACCGCCAAGACCCAGGTTGTAGCGCCGCATTATTTGTACCCCCGTCGCCAGCCGAAGTTCTGCCTGGCCCGGCCGGCCCCGACCCAGCGCGAGGCGTAGAGCAGGCTGCCCGGCCAGTAGCTGCGCATGGCCGGCGCGGCCTCGCGGCGGCGCTGGGCGCGATGAGTGAGAGTCGCGACGAGGATGGCGGCGACAGTCTCCCCGTCGAGTCCGCGCGGCATGTCGGGTTCGGACGTTGGTGGCGATGGGGTTGTGACCGCGGGAGGCGGGGAATCCAGGGGCGTGTCCAGGCGCAGGGCGAGTGTGAGCAACCCCCACATGAGGGCCAGCAGGCCGAAGACAAGCCCCATGCCGAGAACGGTTGTCTGAAGACCCCAGAGAAGGTTGTCCATGGTGAGCGCCTCTAGGTCGGCGACAGGCCGTGCTTCTTGGGTGGGGTCTGCTGCACCTTGGTGCGCAGCACCTCGAGTGCTCTTGCCAGGCGCGGCCGCGTCTCGCGCGGCTCGATGATCTCGTCGATCTGGCCCACGTCGGCAGCCCGGTAGGGGTTGAAGAACCGCGCCCGATAGTCGGCGACGAGCTCGGCGGTGCGCGCCGCCGGGTCGGCCGCATTTTTGACGTCTTCGCGGTACAAGACGCGGACCGCAGGCTCGGCGCCCATGACCGCGATCTGAGCGGTGGGCCAGGCGAAGGCGAGGTCGGTGCGCATCTGTTTGGCCCCCATGGCGACGTAGGCGCCGCCCATGGCCTTGCGGGTCACGATCGAGATCTTCGGCACCG
>CAZBTT010000103.1:0-12273 GCA_964494295.1 uncultured Acidobacteriota bacterium | reverse complement strand
GGTTTTGGGTGGTGACGTTCTTCGCCTTTGTCGCGATGCACCTGTTCGGTAACGGCAGCCATGGCGGTCATAGCGGTCATCGTGAAGGGGATCGTCAACGAAGCAAGGATGACGGAGACACAGACGACGCGCGAGGTCGCCGGGTGAACACCGGTGCGGGCGGGCATCAGCACTGAAGGGTCGAACTGGGAGCGCAAGGAGCAGGAGCAATGCTGAATATCAAAATCGTGAGCTGGTCGCTGGGCCTCTTTACCGCCATCAGCTTCGTGCTGTGCGTCATCTACGGGCTCATCGTGTCCCCGAGCCTACATATGGCGCCCTTCCTGGAGGCGGTCTTACCGGCGTTCACGTGGCTGACCGTGGGGGGCTTCTTTCTGGGGTTGATCGAGAGCTTTCTCTACGGCGTCTACGCTGGACTTGTGTTTGTCCCCATCCATAACTTTCTGACCCGCCGTTGGGGCAGACCACAACCATGAGCCCAAGAAGACCGTGAAGGAGACGCAATGAAAACGAGCGTTCTTGAAGTACACGACATGCTGTCGGTCTTGAGCGTGGACGACGTGGAAAAGCGGATTGGCGAGGTGCCGGGTGTTGAAAGCGTGACAGTGAATCACGCTGCGGGAAGCGCCACCGTGCGCTACGACGAAACCCGACTCGAGGTCGCCGATATCAAGCCGGCCGCGCGCCGAAGCAGGCTTGAGTCCCTGGTACCCGCGCCGGCCCCCACGAGCACCCTCCCTACGGCACCGGCGGTCGAGAGTCCGGCGGAGGGCATCCAGACTCAAACCCAGCCGCCTGATACCGCCCCGGCGCCTCTGGCAGGCCTGAGCAGCGCCGAGGCCACGCGCCTGCTCGCCGAGCAGGGTCCGAACGAAATCGAACGCGAAAAGACAACCTCGCCTTGGACCATCCTCGCGGCCCAGTTCAAGGGGGCCATGATCTGGCTCCTTCTCGGCGCGTGTGTCGTGTCGGCCATCCTGGGAGAGGTCGCGGATGCCGTCGCTATCGGCGCGATCGTTGTGCTCAATGCCTTCGTCGGCTTCTTCCAGGAGTACCGGGCGGAAAGGGCAGTCCAGGCGCTGCGGTCCATGACCGCGCCCAAGGCCCGCGTTTTGCGCGACGGGGCCTCCGTCATGATTCCTGCGACGGACGTGGTCAAAGGCGACGCATTGGTCCTCGAGGCGGGAGACATCGTGCCCGCCGACGCCCGGCTCCGTGAGGCCCACGCCTTGAGAATCAACGAGGCGGCTCTGACCGGCGAGAGCGCCCCTGCCCAAAAACAGATAGCCCCCGTGGCCGCGGATGCCCACCTTGCGGATCGCACCGACTCCATCTTCATGGGAACCTCGGTGAGCGCAGGAACAGGCACAGCCGAGGTGACCGCCACGGGAATGGGCACCGAGCTTGGCAAGATCGCCCATCTGCTCGCGGCGGTTACGCAGGAAGCCACACCGCTCCAACGGCGGCTTGAGAGTGTCGGAAGGACCCTGCTCTACCTCTGCCTTGGCATCGTGGGGCTGGTGGCGATCCTCGGTTTCCTGCGGGGCCAGCCGGGGATGGAGATCCTTCTGTCGGCAGTCTCCCTGGCCGTGGCCGCGGTGCCCGAGGGGCTCGCGGCCGTGGTCACAATCGCGCTCGCACTCGGGGTCCGGCGCATGGCGTCGCGCAACGTTCTCATCCGCAAGCTGCCGTCGGTGGAGACGCTTGGCTCGGCCACCGTCATCTGCACCGACAAGACCGGCACCCTGACCACCGGAGTGATGGTGGCCCGCGAGCTGTGGGGAGGTGATCACAACGCCCTCCTCTTCGCTGCCGCGGCCTGTTCCGACGCGGAGCTTGCCGCGGACGGACAAAGCGGAACGGGAGATCCTACGGAACTCGCGATCCTGATGGCCGCAGCGGAGCGCGGTATCGATCGCAAGGTTATCGAGAGCGAGCGCCCACGGGTCGCGGTCGAGCCGTTCGATGCGGACACCAAGCGCATGTCCATCAGACGGGGCGACGGCACGCTCTACGTCAAGGGCGCGGTCGAGGTGCTCCTCCCGATCTGCACGTCCGGTGTCGAGAACGCGGTAGAGGCCAATGCGGGCATGGCGCGCCAGGGCCTGCGCGTTCTGGCCGTCGCGGTGGGAGAGGGTGAGGGACAGACAAGCCTGAAGCTGTTGGGACTTATAGGAATCGCCGACCCCCCTCGCGCCGAGGCCATCGCTGCGGTGGCGCTGGCCCGGGCCGCGGGAATCAAGACGGTCATGATCACCGGAGATCACCAAGAGACGGCAGAGGCGATCGGCCGCGAGCTGGGCATCCTGACGGCCGAGGATGACCCCGCCGAGGTCGTCCATGCCCGAGCCACCCCGGAGGACAAGCTCCGCATCGTCCGGGAATGGAAGGCTCGCGGCGACGTCGTCGCCATGACCGGAGACGGCGTAAACGACGCGCCCGCCCTGCGCGAAGCGGACATCGGCATCGCGATGGGGCGAACCGGCACCGAGGTGACGCGCGAGGCCTCGGACATGATCCTTACCGATGACAACTTCGCGAGCATCGTGGCCGCCGTGCAGGAAGGTCGCGGCATCTACGACAACATCCAGAAGACGCTTGTGTACCTGCTGGCCGGCAACGTCGGCGAACTCGCCGTGATGCTCGGAGCCGCAGCCGCAGGCCTTCCCCTCCCGCTTCTTCCCCTTCAACTGTTGTGGATCAACCTGGTCACCGATGGGCTTCCCGCACTACCACTCGTGGGGGATCCCATCTCGGACGACCTGCTGCAAAGGCCTCCGAGAAAGTCGGACGAACCTATGCTCGGGAGGCCGCAGTGGACCACCGTCATCGTGACGGGTTTTCTACAAGCTGCGGTCACGATCTCCGTTTTCGCGTGGGCGCTCGAAGAGCGTGGGCTCGCCGAAGCCAGGAACCTGGCCTTTTCCGTGATCGTGTTCGCGGAGTTGTTCCGCTCCTTCGCGGCCCGCAGCACCACACGACTCTTCTGGGAAGTGGGTGTGTTCACCAACCCGCGTCTCCTGGGCGTCGTCCTCGTCTCGAGCCTGGTCCAACTCGGCCTTCACCACATCCCCTTTACCCAGACCCTGCTTGGCACCGGCCCCCTTTCCCTATCGGATTGTGCTTTGGCTATCGGGCTTGGGCTGATCCCCGTGTCAATCCTCGAGTGTTCGAAGCTGATACGACGCGTCACTGGGCGAAAAACCGCTGGAGCAGGTGGTCGATGAGCCGAGAAAACGCATGCTTGTTCGTCGCTACGTGTTCCATCGAACCGACAAACTGCTCTCCTTCGCCTACCCTGAGTGCGGCAAAGCGGAACAACGGGCGGCTCGCTGAAGCGTTCTGCGCGTCGAGAACCTTGAGGGGAGGACCACGCCATGCTGTACGAGTACCACGTTCCTGCCTGGGTTGCCTGGCGCGATGCATATCGCTGGGCATCATCGGCCCGCGGCGATTGGAGCGCCGATTCGCCATCACTCGAAGACCTTGAACAGTTTGACGGCACTGACCAAACTCGCGACCCACTCGATCTCCACGACCGGAAAGAAGGAAAGCTATGAAAACCAGCGTCATTGAAGCACACGACATGTTGTCGGTCTTGAGCGTCGACGAAGTCGAAAAGAGAATCGGCCAGGTGGCGGGCGTCGAAAGCGTGACCGTCAACTACGCTGCGGCAAACGCCACCGTGCGCTACGACGAAACCCGCCTGCAGGTCGGCGACATCAAGTCAGCCGTTCGCCAGCTTGGATATGAGCCCGACCCGCCGGACAAGGGCCCTACCGGCAAAGACCACGAAAGCCACAAAGCGCCCGGTGCGCCACCCTCGACACCTGCCGCTGCGCCAAAACCATCTCTGGGTGCGCCGACCACAGCGCCCCCCCCGAGCGCTCCTCCGGTCGCTCCTGCAAGCGCCACCCCCGCCCCGCCCCCGGGGCCTGCGCCCATGGGCGACCATCAGAAAGCCCCGGCCAAGGGTTAAGGCCATCCCAAGGAGAAAGCCATGACGACAGTATCGAATGTCGCACCAGGAACCGGATCCGGTTTGCCCCAGGCGTTGAGAACCGCGCAAGAGGCGATCAATCTTCCGGAAGTCCAGGAGATGCTCCGCCGGCTAGCTGAACACAACCTCGGCGTATTCATGCCCCACATGCATGGCGAGGGAAGTGGTGAACTGCAGCCGCTTCCTGACCACCTCATGCAGGTGGAATCTGGTTTGGAAGTGTCTTTCCAATCAACCGAAGGGCGGGCCAACCAGACGGATCGCTTTCTCCCTGTGGGATGGCTTTGGCGTGGCGGTGCGCCGGCGCCCGTCGCCGCATGCGAAATGGTGTGGCAGGACGGCCAGGGCAACACAGAGCGCCATCTCAAGCACAAACATAAGTGACGCGCGGGAAACCTACGAAAGCATATCCGTCAGGCCGTCCGTGAAGCTGCTATGAAAACGAGTGTCATTGAAGTCCACGACATGCTGTCGGTGTTGAGCGTGGACGAGCTCGAAAAGCGGATCGGCAAAGCGCCGGGCGTCAAGAGCGTTACCGTCAACTTCGCCGCGGGCAGCGCCACCGTGCGCTACGACGAAACCCGGCTCGCCATTGGCGACATCAAATCGGCCGTCCGGCGGAGCGGGTACGAGGCCGAGGCGCCTGTGCCTGTCCCTTCCGCAGACGACGATCGCAAGGGAACGCCGGAAGGCGAGAGCGTCCCTGCCGCCGCAGTGGTCGAAAAGCCCGCCGAGAACGTCAAGGCTGCAGTGCCGCCGTCCGCGCCCAGCAAGAAGGCCCCCTCGCTCCGCGAGAAGCCGGAGGATCACACCGGCCATAAGCCAGCCACGATGTCCCCCGACAAGGCGGAGATGGCCCAGGAAATGGGGCACGGAGCCGGAGACGACATGGATGGGATGGCGCGGGACATGCGCAACCGCCTCGTTGTCACGTTCGTGCTGACCATTCTGATCTACCTCTACGCGCCGATGTTCGCGAAGATGACCGGACTAAAACTGCCCGTGCCGTTTGGTCTCTCGAACGAGGTCATGATGTTCCTCTTGGCCACCCCAGCCGTCCTCTACGGCGGCTGGGTGTTTTA
Organism: uncultured Acidobacteriota bacterium; assembly: GCA_964494295.1. Taxonomy (GTDB): domain Bacteria; phylum Acidobacteriota; class Vicinamibacteria; order Fen-336; family JAGNNV01; genus JAGNNV01. The sequence continues at coordinate 7,191 of CAZBTT010000103.1, read as the reverse complement.
CATCGGGGCCTTTCGGGCGCTCCGAAAGGGCATCGCAAATATGGCGGTGCTGGTGTCGCTGTCGGTGCTGGCCGGCTACTTCTTCAGCGTCGGCGCGACCTTCTTCTTCAAGGCGGAAGTGTTCTACGAAGCGATCGCCATGTTGCTCGTCTTCATCCTGATCGGTCACTGGCTCGAGATGCGGGCCCGCTCGGGGGCGTCGAAAGCGGTCACCGCCCTCCTGAACCTGACGCCTCCCAAGGCCACCGTGATGCGCAATGGACAGCCCGTCGAGGTGCCCACGTCTGAAGTGGTGATGAATGACGTCGTGCTGATTCGGCCCGGCGACAAGATTCCGGTGGACGGCGAAGTGACCGAGGGCGAATCCAACGTGGATGAGTCGATGATTACGGGCGAAAGTATGCCCGTCAAAAAAGCGGTGGGCGGCAGCGTGACCGGCGCGACCATCAACAAGACGGGGACCTTTCAATTTCGCGCCACCAAGGTAGGCGCGGACACCGCCCTCGCCCAGATCGTTCGACTGGTGCAGACCGCACAGAACTCGAAGGCCCCCTCGCAACGACTTGCGGATACCGCAGCACAGGTGCTGACCATCTCGGCCATCGTCTTCGGCCTCGCCACCTTCGCGGTCTGGTACTGGGTCGTCGGATCGACGCCCGTCTTCGCTCTGCTACTGGCCATCACCGTCGTGGTGATCGCCTGTCCCGACGCGCTCGGCCTCGCGACGCCCATGGCCATCATGGTCGCGAGCGGCAAAGGCGCTCAAAGCGGCATCCTTTTCAAGGATGCCACGGCGCTCGAAGAGGCGGGACGACTCCAGGCCATCATCTTCGACAAAACCGGCACTCTCACCCTCGGGAAACCGCAGGTGGTCGAGATCGTCGCCGATGAGACAACCGTCACTCCCCAGGAATTACTCCGGCTCGTCGCCTCGCTCGAACAGTCGAGCGAACACCCGCTGGCGCAGGCCGTCATCGAGAAAGCGAAGGCGGACGCGGTGGCGCTCAGCGCACCATCCGGTTTCGAAGCGATCCCAGGGCAGGGCGCGCGCGCGACCGTCGACGGGCGCACTGTGCTCGCCGGCAATCGCAGGCTGATGGACGAGAACCGCATTGCCCTCGCCGCCTTGGACGAACGGGCGAAAGCACTCGAGGAGAAAGGCAACACCGTCATCTATTCCGCCTTCGATGGCGCAGCCAGTGGCCTCATCGCCATTGCCGACGCCATTCGCCCGAGCGCCAAACAAGCGATTGAGCAACTAGCGCTTCTGGGCATCGAGGTCGCTATGTTGACGGGCGACAATCAAGGCACCGCCAACATCGTTGCCAAAGAACTCGGCATCAAGACCGTTTTCGCCGAGGTCCAGCCGGGGCAGAAGGCGGACAAGGTGAAGGAGATGCAGGCGCGTGGGCTGCGCGTCGGGATGGTTGGCGACGGCATCAACGATGCGCCCGCGTTGGCTCAGGCCGAGGTCGGCATCGCCATCGGCGCGGGCGCTGACGTCGCGATGGAAGCCGCTGATGTGGTCCTGATGAAGAGCGACCCTTTCGACGTTATTGGCTCCGTCATGCTCAGCCGGGCAACCAGGCGCAAGATGCGCCAGAACCTGTGGTGGGCTGCCGGCTACAACGTTATCGCATTCCCCCTCGCCGCGGGCGTCCTCTATCCCTCCACCGGATGGCTGCTCAGTCCAGAAATCGCGGCTCTGTCGATGTCCGGGTCGACCCTGATCGTGGTCGGGAACGCGCTGCTTTTGAAGCGCGTGAAGATGGAACAGGCCAGCAGTGCCGAAACCATCAAGCGGCGGCCTCCAGGCCCGACTCCCAAGACACAAGCCGTCACAGCACCGTAACAAGAAAGGCTGTCTATGAATCACGCAAACGGATGGATGACCAACGGCTGGATGAACGGAGGGGCATGGATCATGCCGGTCATCGGTCTACTGATCGTGGTCTTGGTGGTCGTCTTGATCACGAAAGTGTCCAGCAACAAATCGTAAGCGACAAGTAAAAGGAAACATGTCATGAAGACCAAGAACAGAATCGCCCTCGCCATTCTCGCGCTGACTCAGCCCCGGTGGACCCGGCCGGCGCGGATGATGTTGGTGATCCTCGCAACCGCATTCGCGGCCGCCGGCTGTCCCTCCAAACACCCGCATTGAGTCGAGAGCGTGAGCTGCCCGGGACATCGCGCTCCGGGAGGCCCTCTGCCGCACCCAACGCGTTCCGCACCGCCACCGACTTAAATCACCCTGTGAGAAGTGAAGAGGAGAATCCATGACTTGTTGTAGCGATGTGATGAAACCGATTGACGCGTCTTCGTGCTGCATGCCGGAAGACACCGCGGCCGACGCTGCCAAGGCAATACGGGATTCAGGCTGCGGCTGCTCCCCCGTGGTTGAGGATGGAAAGAGCCTGAAGGTGGTGGGTGTCGTCACCGAGCGCGACGTCTGCTGCGGCGTTGCCGCCGATGACCGCCAGGCCTCGGCCGTGCGCGTCGAGGACATCATGCGTCCTGCCTCCGCTTGCTGTGGCGCGGACGAGTCGGTGGACGCCGCGCGCCTAAAAATGCACCAGCACCACGCGAGATGCCTGCCCGTGGTGGACAAGTCCGGAGGCTGCTGCGGGACGGTCAGCATTTAGCGTGTGTCTTGGGGAGGGGCATGACAATTAGCCCGTTAGCGGGAAAGCCGGTCGACCCGGCGATGCTGGTGAACGTGCCCAGGCTCGTGACTGCGTTCTATGCCGACATTCCCGACTCTGCCTTTCCCGAGCAGCGGGTCGCATTCGGAACCTCCGGGCATCGCGGCTCCGCATTCGACCGGTCCTTCAACGAATGGCACATCCTGGCCATCGCTCAGGCCATCTGCCTCTACCGCGAGAAGCAGAAGATCGATGGCCCGCTGTTCCTCGGAATAGACACCCATGCGCTCTCCGTGCCCGCTCAAGCGAGCGCACTCGAAGTCCTCGCGGCGAACGGTGTGGAAGTCATGCTCGCGGAGGCCGACGAATACACGCCGACGCCGGTCATCTCCCACGCGATCCTCGCCTACAACCGGGGGCGCGCCGCGGGGCTTGCTGACGGCATTGTCATCACGCCATCCCACAATCCGCCTCACAGCGGTGGATTCAAGTACAACCCGCCGAATGGTGGACCAGCGGAACAGTCGGTTACGGGGTGGATCGAGACGAAGGCCAACGAGCTAGTCGAAGGTGGCTTGAAAGGTGTGAAGCGGATTCCCTTCGAAAGGGCGCTCAGGGCCGCCACAACCCACCGGCACGACTATCTCAACTCGTATGTCAGCGATCTCGGCAATGTGATCGATATGGACGCGATTCGCGGAGCGAACGTCCGCATCGGCGTGGATCCCATGGGTGGCGCCGGGGTGCACTATTGGGAACCGATCGCCGAGCGCTACCGCCTCAACATCACGGTGGTCAACGAGGCCGTAGATCCGACCTTCCGGTTCATGACCGTGGATTGGGACGGCCAGATCCGTATGGATCCGTCCTCCTCCTACGCCATGCAGAATTTGATGAACATGAAGGATCGTTTCGACGTCGCTTTCGCCTGTGACACTGACCATGACCGGCACGGGATAGTCACGCCGAGCGCAGGCTGGCTTCCTCCCAATCACTACCTGTCGGTCGCGATCCACTATCTCTTCCAAAATCGGCCGAAGTGGCCCCGGGCGTCAGCAGTAGGTAAGACGGTGGTGAGCAGCCAGATGATTGATCGAGTGGCCGCGAAGCTTGGCCGAAAGCTCTACGAGGTTCCGGTCGGCTTCAAATGGTTCGTCGACGGATTGCTCGACGGCTCGCTCGGCTTCGGCGGCGAGGAGAGCGCGGGCGCCTCTTTCGTCCGCCTGGATGGCAGCGTCTGGACGACCGACAAGGACGGAATCGTCCCAGGGCTGCTGGCGGCGGAGATAACGGCGCGTATGGGGCGTGACCCCGGAGAGGTCTACCGCGAGCTTACGGGGGAGTTCGGCGAGCCGGTCTACGAGCGGATCGACGCACCGGCGACGCCCTCGCAGAAAGCGGTCCTGCGTCAGCTCTCGCCAGATCAGATCAAGAGCTCCGAGCTGGCGGGAGAGGAGATCACGTCGACCTTGACCGTGGCGCCGGGCAACGGGGAGGCGATCGGAGGGTTGAAGGTGACGAGTCGAAACGGCTGGTTCGCGGCGCGGCCATCGGGTACGGAGAACACCTACAAGATTTATGCAGAGAGCTTCCGCGACGCCGCACACCTCCGGCAGATTCAAGACGAGGCGCAAGGGCTCGTGGCCGGCATCTTTTCCGCCCCGCCGTCGGGACACCGATAAAAGATGGCTTCGAATAGTGTGGTCTTCCTTTTCGACGTGGACAACACCCTGCTCGACAACGATCGAGTCATTCGCGACTTGCGCCTCCACCTGGAGCGTGAAGTCGGCCTGGAACACAGCGGACACTATTGGGCGATATTCGAGCGCCTGCGTGCTGAGCTCGGATACGCGGACTACCTGGGCGCGCTGCAACGCTACCGCCTCGAACAACCGAGCGATCCCAAGCTGCTGGCGGTCTCGTATTTTCTGCTGAACTACCCGTTCGCAAATCGGCTCTATCCGAACGCTCTCGATGCGATCGACCACTGCCGTCAATGGGGTCAGGTCGTCATTCTTTCCGACGGAGACGTGGTATTTCAACCACGAAAGGTCGAGCGCTCGGGCCTCTACGAGGCGGTGGAGGGCAACGTCCTTCTCTACATTCATAAGGAGCGGGAATTGCCCGATGTGGTGCGCCGCTACCCAGCCGATCACTACGTCATGGTGGACGACAAGCTGCGCCTCCTCGCAGACATAAAACAATCGTGGGGCAGTCGCGTCACAACGGTGTTTCCTCGACAGGGACACTACGCGGTCGATCCCGAGATCCTCGCGAAGTACCCGCCGGCCGACATCAAGATCGAGCGCATAGGCAATCTCGTCGAACTCGACCTGGCGTCGCTACTTCTGGCCGGGCGCCGGAGCAAGTAACCGAAAGACCATGAGCAGCTTGACCCCAGCCGTCGATGCCGAACTCGAGAAGCTGCAGCGGGAAACCTTCGGCTATTTTTTGCACGAGACAAATCCCGCAAACGGGCTCGTGATCGACAAGACGGCGCCGGACTGGCCGTCCAGCATTGCCGCCACCGGCCTCGCATTGGCCTGCTACGCGGTGAGCGTCGAACGCGGCTTCATCTCGCGGGCCGCGGCGGTGGAGCGAACTCTCACGACCCTGCGCTTCTTCTGGAACAGCCCGCAAGGCCCCGAGCCTGACGGCACCGGCTACAAGGGGTTTTACTATCACTTCCTGGACATGCAGACCGGTCGCCGCGTCTGTGAATGAGAACTGTCGACCGTGGATAGTGCGTTTTTGCTGGCGGGCGCGTTGACGCCGTGCGACTATTTCGATGCCGACACCGAGGAGGAGCGAGAAATAGGCGCCCTGGCCGACGCCCTATACCGCCGCGCCGATTGGCAGTGGGCCCAAAACGGCGGAGCCACGGTGACGCATGGCTGGAAGCCCGAGAGTGGCTTTCTCAAGTATCGCTGGGAAGGCTACGACGAGGCCCTCCTCCTGTACACGCTGGGGCTGGGTTCGCCGACTTATCCGCTGGCCGAGGAGAGCTATGCCGCCTGGACTTCCACCTACAAGTGGGACCGATGCTACGAATGGGAGTACCTGCACGCGGGACCGTTGTTCATCCATCAGCTCTCGCATGTCTGGATTGACTTTCGCGGGATTCAGGACGCCTTCATGCGTGGCAAGGGCATCGACTATTGCGAGAACAGCCGCCGCGCCACCTATGCGCAGCAACAGTACGCGATCAAAAACCCCCGTGGGTTCAAGGACTATGACTCATGTTGCTGGGGCATTACGGCGAGCGAAGGCCCCGGACCGGAAACGTTGACCATAGATGGAATCGAGCGGCAGTTCTTTGACTATCTGAGTCGTGGCGTGCCGGACGGGCCCGATGACGGAACCTTGGCGCCGTGGGCGCTGGTGGCGTCACTCCCCTTCGCTCCGGAAATCGTTTTGCCCGCACTCCACCATTGCATTCACCAGGCCCAGATGACCAAATTCAACTCCTACGGCTTCAAGGCATCCTTCAATCCCACCCACCCGGGAATCCCGGGCAATCCTTATGGCTGGTGGGTCTCGCCGTGGCATTTCGGCATCAATCAGGGTCCCATCATTCTTATGATCGAAAACTACCGCACCGGCTTCTTGTGGCAGCTCACGCGACGCTGCCCGTACGTCACCCGCGGACTGCGCCGGGCAGGTTTCACTGGAGGCTGGCTGGAGCAGAAGGTAGAAGCCAGGTCGCAGGGAGACCGAGCATGAAGCCGGGCACGCTGTCGCCGGAGGAACTCCTCCGGATCGACGCCTGGTGGCGCGCGGCGAATTACCTCTCGGTCGGCCAGATTTATCTCCTGGACAATCCGCTTCTGAAGAAGCCGCTCAAGATGGCCCACATCAAGCCGCGCCTGCTTGGCCACTGGGGCACGACGCCCGGGCTCAATTTCATCTACGCCCACCTGAATCGCGTCATCAAGGCGCACGGCCTCAACGTCATCAACATCACCGGGCCGGGCCATGGCGGTCCTGGTCTGGTGGCCAACGCCTACCTCGAAGGGACCTACTCGGAGACCTATCCCGACATAGCGCAGGACGAAGACGGGATGCAGCGGCTGTTCAAGCAGTTTTCCTTTCCCGGCGGCATTCCAAGCCATGTCGCACCCGAAACTCCGGGGTCGATTCACGAAGGCGGCGAGCTCGGCTACTCGCTATCGCATGCGTTCGGCGCGGCGTTTGACAATCCCGATCTGCTGGTTGCCTGCGTGGTCGGCGACGGCGAAGCCGAGACGGCTCCGCTCGCCACCGCGTGGCACTCGAACAAGTTCCTCAATCCGGTTCACGACGGCGCGGTGCTGCCGATTCTTCATCTGAACGGCTACAAGATCGCCGGGCCGACGGTGTTGGCGCGGATTCCGCATGACGAACTCGAGGCGCTGTTTCGAGGCTACGGTTACACGCCGTACTTCGTCGAGGGTGACGACCCGGCCCGCATGCACCGGCAGATGGCCGCGACACTCGACGTGGTCGTGGAGGAGATCCGGCGCATCCAGCGCCGTGCGCGGGGGCGCCAGGTCACGCGGTGATACAGCGC
>CAZBTT010000102.1:6970-12310 GCA_964494295.1 uncultured Acidobacteriota bacterium | reverse complement strand
GGTCGGTGGGTCCACACCGGAGCTAGCGGCGCCGCCGGGGTCTTGATACGTGAAACTGATCTGAGGTGTGGAGGTGTTGAGGCGCGCGCCTGCTAGCGGAGACACGATGGCAACCACGGGCGCGACCGTGTCGGTGGAGAACGATGCGGTGGCCGAGGCGAGGTTCCCGGTGAGGTCCTGGATCTCGGCAACAATCGTGTGGGCGCCCTCCACAAGCGGCAGGAGCGTCGCCGTGGCGCTGCCCGGCGCGATGGTGAATCGGCTGGTCAGGTCAACACCATCCACCCGGATTCGGAGAGTTGCGGTGTCGACTCCCTGAGTGTCGCTGTAGAGGATCGAGACGAAGGGCGTCGCGGTTGGCGTCAGGACCGAGGGCGCGGGCTGATCGATGATGATGCTCGGGAGAATCGTGTCCACGGTGAACGTGATCTCGCGCGTGGTGACGTTGCCCGCCTTGTCGGCGATGCGGGCGGACACGGTGTGCGGACCCTCGGCGAGGTTTTCCGCGAGACCGGTGGCCGAGCCCTCGGCCAGGGTCATGGTGAAGGGAGCGCCATCGAGCGTGGCCACGAACGTTGAGGGATCGAGCTGGTCGTCCGCGAACTGAACGACGACCGGCGTTGTCGAGGAACCCAGGCGAGCGGCATTGGTGGGCTGGCCGATGGTCAGGACCGGCGCCGTCCGGTCGACGATGACCGAGATAGTCCGCGATGTCTCGTTCCCCGCCGCGTCGCGCGCGAGGAGTTGAATGGAGCGAAGGCCTTCGGGTCCGGCGGGAGTGTCGACCGAGAAGGCGCCGTCTGTGGCCAGGGCGGTGGGAGCCCCGTCAATGGTCAGTGTGGCCGGCGACGTGTCCGCCACGGCGCCGGTGACCGTGATTGAGTTTGCGCTGGTGACCAGGCCGACGGCAGGGGCGGTGACGGTCAGAACGGGGGCTGTGGTATCGACGATCACTGAAACCTGAGCGAGCCCCTGATTCGAGGCGGCGTCCCGCGCGACGGCGACGATCTGGAAAGCGCCCGGGGTCACGGGAACCACCGCCTCGTATGAACATCGTTGACGAGTCGGTTCCTCCGCGGTGGCGGCGGGTTGGCAGGCGCCACGAGTCGCGACGACGCCGTTGACCTCGAGTGTGGTGGCGGTGGCATCGACAACATCAACATTCGCTGGCGCAGGGACGCCCGGCAAGTAGGCCCCACTTAAAGGCGACGCGATGGTCACCAGCGGAGCGATGCGATCAACAATGATGCTGACGCTGGCTCGACCTGTGTTGCCTCCACGGTCTTGGGCCACCGCCTCAAAGGTCACGGAAGGGCCAGGGCCAACGGCGACGCCTTGCGCTTCGAAGGTTGCAGGCGAACCATTGAGGCCGGGAACCACGGTCGCCGGAACACCATTCACCAGGACCGTGACGGGGGTTGCGTCGGCGACCGTCCCCTGAACCGTCATGGTCTGAGCGGACGTGACGGTTGCAGCCAGGGGTGTTGAGATTGAGACGCCGGGAACCAGGGTATCGAGCGTGAGGACTTTTGTGAGTGTCGAGGTGTGTCCGGTCGAATCGGTGACCGTGACCGTGAAGGTATTGAGGCCTTCGAGGATGGGCCGAATGCACGAGTGGGCCCCTCCTTGAGGAGAGGCCGCTACGCTTGCCGCACCCGATGAGCAGGTCGCGGTGGTGGACGGGTCGATGTCGACAAAACTGAAGGTCAACGTGAACGTACCGTCGCCGTTGGTGAGCGACCCACCTATCGTGGAACCACTTTCGGGGCCTGCCGGCGTCACCACGGGCGGGGTGGTATCGACAGTGAACTGCGAGATGGCCTCCGCCTGTTGATTGGCATTGTCGATCGCGGTCAACCGGAGGGTGTGAAGGCCATCGGGCAAGGGCATCGTCACCACGGAATTGGCGATGACCACCACAGGCTCAACCAGCCCCCCGCCGCTCGGCGTGAACGTGGCGCTCGCCGTAATGTCGGTGTCGTCCAGGAAAACTCGGATGAACTCGGGATTGATTCCAGACGAGGGCGACGCGTCTTGCACCGTGAAAGCCCAAGTCGGCTGCGCCGTGCCAACGAAGGACTGGTTGACCGGGGTCGTGACAGCGGCGGTTGGGGCGACGGTGTCGACACCGAAGCTGACGGGCGTCGCTTCCATCGCGTTCCCTGCATTGTCGACAACCCGAACCTCGACCTGGTGCGGACCGTCCGAAAGACTCAGGCCGAGCGCGCTCGACAGGCCCAGCGTGGCACCCGTGGGAGTGAGCGTCAGAGAGGCCGTGCGTTCGATCCCGTCGACCTTCACCTGGGTGAGGTCGGCTGCGATGCCGCTGCGCTCATCGCTGAAGAGCAGCACAATAGTGGGCTCAGCCGTGTTCAGGAACGTGTCCGATTGCGGCTGGTCGATGGCCACAAGCGGAGCGCTCGTATCCACCACGAAGCCAACCGTAATCTCGCCCTCATTGCCCGCCACATCACGCACGGTCGCCCGAAGCCGGTGCGTCCCGTCCGGAAGAGGCACAAGGAACTCGCCTCGAGTATCCGCGGCGCCCACGGTCAGCAGTGGAGTGATGTCGGTCTCGACGCCGCTCGCGTCCTGCGGAAGCAGATAGACGCGAATTGAGCCGGAGTCGACACCCGACGAAGCGTCGAGGGTGCGCAACCAGATCTCGGGCGTGGCGTCATTGGTGAAGCCATCGACCCGTGGGCTCGCCATGTCCAGGGAGGGCGCGGTCAGATCAATATGGAAGACGGTGTCGATGACGGTGGGGTTGGCCGCACGATCGGCCGCCACGACTCTCAGCGTGTGAGGGCCCTCGGCCAGCGGCACGGAGAGTGTGCCTGATGCCCCGAGGGGACCAATCGCAAAGTCGGTGGTGACGTCGGTTTCGTCGATGAAGATCCGGGTCGCGGTGGGCTCGACTCCGGAGAGCGCATCCGTCATGTCCACGCGGATTTCGGGCGTGGGGTCATTCGAGTACGAGAGCGCCTGGGGCGCCACCATCGTCACCACCGGCGGCTGCACATCGAGGGTGAATGCCGATGACGCCGTGCCCAGGTTCGACGCGGTGTCGCGCACCTCGGCGACCACGGTGTTCGTTCCCTCGGGAAGCAGATCAGCGAATGTCGCCACCGCCTCTCCGTCGGCCCGCGTGAACTCGATGGTGCGATCTACCCCGTTGACGGTGATCGTCAGGCTGGTGGGATCGATTCCTTGGGCGTCTGAAAAAGTGACCCGGATCTCCGGATTCCGAAGGTTCAGGACCACTCCGTTCGGCGGGGTGACAACGGCGATTGTTGGGCGCCCGGTATCGGTAGTGAAGGAAGTAGTCGTCGTGCGGACGTTTCCAGCGCGGTCGGCGATAGAGAGGACCAGGGTGTGAGCACCGTCGGCAAGGTCGCTCAGAGATCCCGCGGCGCTGTCCGCGTCGACAATCATTGGAACCGGCGTGCCATCGATCGTCGCCTGGAACGACTCGAGGTTCAGCTCCTGATTGTCGGAATACTGAAGGGCGACCTCAACGGTCGCCGTGCCCAGTATCTGGCCCGGCAGTGGCGAAATGGCGGTGATCACCGGTGGAACCGTGTCCACGTTGAAGCCAAGAGAGACTGTTGTGGAGTTTCCAGCTACATCCGAGATGCTGGCCGCGATCTGGTGAGGACCCGTCGGGAGCGGGGTCGGCGGCTGGCCGCTGGCCTCACCCCCCACGAGGGGGAACGCCGAGGTGACGTCTATGCCGTCGATCATCACCTCGAGCGACGAGGGCTGAATTCCGGAGGGCAGGGTTCCCGCGTCGGCAAAGTTGAGGCGGATCTGAGGCCGCGCGTTGTTGAGCACGGAACCGCTCGCCGGCGTGAGAACGGCGATCGTCGGTGCTGTCGCGTCCACCCGAAAGGTCCGAGTGGAAACACCGAGGTTGCCCGCCTGATCCTTGATTTCTGCCCGTAGCGTATGCGTCCCATCCGAGAGAGAGATCAATCCATCGAGAGACGCTTCATCGGGCTGCCGGTTGAACAGACTGGTCTGATCCACGCCGTCAACGAGGATCTTGAGCGACGCGAGGTTCGGCGCCGAGACCAGATCGGCGTAGCGCACCCGGAAAAGGGGATTCGGATCGCTCGTGAGTTCGCCCTCGAGTGGTGCGATCCAGTCGACGCTTGGGGGGACGACATCGACTTCACTCGCGCCACAGATGCTGACCGTAAACGTCGAACCGGGCGCGCTGCTGACCTTGACGTAGATCTGATTGTTCGCTTGAAGCGTCGTGATCGTCTTCGTGAACGTTGTCACGTTCTGCGAGAAGTCGTTCGGGCTGACGATCTCGACGCCGTTGATCCTGACTTCAGCCGACGAGGTCTTGTGGCGGCCCTGGGTATCGCCGTTGACCACGCGAAGGGTGTAGGGACCAACCGAGCTCGCGGGAAGCGTGAAGGTCTGGTTGTACACCGTGGGTCCATGGTCGCCGCAGGTTCGCGTGTAGCGCCTCGGTGCCATGACCGATGCGCCACATGCCCCCCCCGGTGTCGGGCTGGGCTGGGGCGTCGGTGTGGCGGTTGGAGTTGGGGTGGGGGTGGAGCTTGGAGCGGCCTCGCAACGGCTTGAGGAGGATTTCGCCGTCACCGTGCGCGTGTGACTGTTCGGCCCGCGCAGGGACCACGTCAGGCTGGACCCGTTGAAGGGAACCGAGAACGCGGCATTGGGGTAATGCGGCGAGCGGCCCTTCAAGAAAGTGGTGGGCTGATTCCGATTCTGCGGCGAGGGCGAAAAGGCGTTCTTCGAGCCCACCGGAATGGTGACCACCTGATCGGTTTCGTTCTTGTAGCCAAAAAAGGCCGTGTAGCTGTTAGACGAGTGCCGGACGACGCACTCGAGGATGGGACGAACCGTGTCGTCATCATCGTCGTCGTGAAGAACGAACGGCTCAGCCTCGAACGCCTCCTCGCCCAACCCGGCTTCCACGCTTTTGCCCTCACCATCGGCGTGATGGGTTGTCGCGCCAAGCGGCCCGCCAAACAGGCCAGCCAAGCTCGCCACCGGAGCCTCCGCTTCGCCGGGCGCTTGAGGCGAGCTGGCCAAAGGAGCTGGCATCGGCGCCATGGCCCACGCCGAACTGCCCGGAACCGCCCAGGTGAGGAGCAGCGCGAGGGCTCGGTCGAGGGCGGTGGGTCGGCGGCGGCTCACAACGAGGCCTCGGTTATCGGAGCGGTGGTGCGGAGGGGCGTTTTCATCACGGAATTCCGTACTTCGCTTTGAGGTAGGTCTCGATCTGCTGCCGCTCGGTGGTGCTGAGGGCACGGTCGTACACGACCATCTCGCCCAGATCGCCCCACCAGAAGTTCCCGG